>NZ_CEVXFV010000002.1:0-159779 GCF_982396655.1 Cellulosilyticum sp.
TTCTTACAATATAAAAAGCATGAAAAATATTTTAATACTTTTCATGCTTTTTATCTATTTCTACCTATTAACTTAACTATAGATTTCACAGTTATAAATTTTAGTTATTCATAATTTTTAGTACTGTGAAATCATTGAGAGAAACCTATTTAAAAATACGTTGACAGAAGTGATATAGTCCATTATTCCAAACTTCAAAATTATGATCTCCACCCATAGTGTACCAGAAATGGTCCACACCATTTTTAGCAAGTGTTTCATGATAATAAGTTGGTACATTTCCTACAACACTATCTGCATTACCATTACAGATTAAGATCATCTTAGGTACTGTCGTACCTTGTGGAATCGTAAATTGATCTTCTGTAAATTGACCTACATAATTTAAATTATAATCTGGTAATAACCCTGGTGCTGGTGAAAAAGCGCCAATATAACCAAAGGTATCACGCATAGAAAATCCAATAAATAAAGATTCACGACCACCCATAGATAAGCCTGCAATAGCTGTATTTTCTGTTCCTGTCTTTATAGAATATTTCTGTTTAATAAAAGGCATTAAATCATTTTGAAGGTCATTAATAAAATTATCAAATGCTGCAATATTTTCTGCTGTTAAAGGATTAGAAGGTGACGCATCATTTGCAGCTGCGCGTACATTTGGCATAACCACAATCATTTCACTTGCCTCACCACTTGCAATTAAGTTCCCAATAATTTTATCACAACCACCATATAACCATTCGTCTTCCGTGCCGCCTATACCATGTAATAAATAAAGTACAGGATATTTCTTATCTGGTGAATAATGCGCTGGTATAATCACATTACAATTCCTCATTTTACCAGTTGTTGTTGAATAATAACTTACCTTTTGAAGTGTACCATATGTTGTTCCTGCTATATTGCTTGCAAAATTATTTGGTACATCATAAGGATTAATGGGTGTCTCATAAATACTGCCTCCCGGTACCACTTCTGTTGGTGGTACTTCTGGCTCTTGTGTTGGTGGCGTAACTGGTGAAGTTGTTGAACTTTCAATATTCCCATCATATCGTACAACTATACCTATCTCTGCAAAATCACTTATTGCTGACCAATCACTATTTGCAAAGCGTGTTGTAATCGTCACACTACCTGCACCTGCATATAATTTATTCGTATCCTCTAATTGTACTAAAAAATAATAACCTGTACTATCTTTTTCAATGGACATATTCACTTCATTTGTTAAATCTTTATACCAAGGTGCTATATTAAGCTGTACTGCTGCATTATCACACCACATGTGCATTGCCTTTTCATCTGACTTCGTAAAATAATACCGTATTTCTAACTTAGATAAATCAATAGGCTCCTTATCTGTCTTAATTGTATACGTCTGATTAATACTTCCACTTGTAATCGTTTCAACCGATACATCCACACCTACTGTAGTTGTATTTACTTGAGTGGCTTCTCCTATAGTATAATCTTCTATTTGTGCTGCCAAAATATTTCCCCCTAAACTTGCACTTGCAATCAACATACTTATCATTATACTTATGTACTTTTTTGATTTCATTCTGCTTCCCCCCATTTAATTTTTCAGCTTTGCATCACTTATGTAATCTTATACTACCATTTTAATATCATTCTATTTTTTATCAAGAACCTTATCCCCTCATGCTATATTTCATGATATATAATGTAGTTTTTTCTAAATTACTTGAGATTAATTTAAACATTTTTGTCTATAGGCTTTCTTTTTTAAGTTCATCTCTTTTTCTTTCAATCACACATTCTAAGGTTTGCTGATAATATTGTGCCATATCACCGGTTCCCTCTATAAGTTTAATCATGTACTTGCTCCTCAATCTTTTCTTTCTTGATTGTATCCTTAATGTGTACACTATTTACTATTACAACTAAAGATAATTTAGCAAGCTGGAACCAATTTGTACCATTTTCCCATATGCTTAAAATTGCTAACAGTATTACGATGACTAGTGGTACTCTTAATATCCCTAATACAATCTTTCGTTTCATTTTCCCCCAACCTCCAAAATATATTATCTCCCTATATGTATTTAAATTATAGCATCATAGAAATAAATCAGTAACTAAGTTATCAAAATCATCAATTTATTCTGTACTCGTTGCTGCTTTTCATAAGTAAAGGCGTAAGAAATATTTAAAATATTTCTTACGCCTTTACACCTATATTTTAATCACTATGCCATAAACCATCTTATTTTGTTACGTTTTCTGCAAATGTTGTATTTACTAAGATTGTATAGGCTGGGCGATTATTTAGTTCTCCTGCCATTTCCATAACATCCATAAGATGATTTAAGCTTTCTTCCTTTAATAAAGGTTCACTACACCAAGTATCATTATCTTTATAACGCTGAATAACAGTCACAAGATCTTCACCACTTATTTCTTTAAATTGAGGTGCAATAATTTGTGCAATTTCTTCTGCTGAATGAGTTGCTACATATTGTTCGCCTTTATAAATAGCCTTGGTAAACTTCTGAAGTGTCTCTGGATTGTCTTTCATGTAGCTAGCTAATGCAGAATAGGCTGTATAAGGTATTTCTCCTGATACTTGCCCCATCGATGCAATGATATAGCCATCACCAGACTGCTGGATTTGCGTAGCTGTAGGTTCAAATAAGGTCACAAAATCCCCTTCGCCTCCTGTAAAGGCGCCACCCATAGCTGCAAATTGAATGTCTGTTCTTACATTTGTCTGACCACTTGCTAAATCTTCTCCTAATGTAAGCCCTTGTGTCTTTAAAACATATTCTAATGTCATTTCAGGCATACCGCCTTTACGTCCACCAATAATTGTCTTGCCTTTTAACATATCAAATGTAAAATCCTCAATAGGCTCTCGGCTCAGCAAGAAATTACCATCTCGCTTTGTAACCTGTGCAAAATTTACTGCATAATCTTTGCTACCTTGATTATACACATAAATAGTTGCTTCAGGGCCCATAAAGCCAATCTGTGCTTCATCGGAAAGGAGCGCTGCCATCGTTTTATCTGCCCCCTGAGTTAAAAGTAAATCCACATCCAATCCTTCTTCCTCAAAGTATCCTGCTTCAAGTGCTACATATTGAGGTGCATAAAAAACGGAATGTGTTACCTCTGCTACGGTTACTTTGGTCAAACCATCGTTACTGCAGCCACTAAGCAAAATACCTAATGTCAAAGGTATTACAAGAAGTAAACTTAGAAGCCCTTTTCTCATAAAGACCACCTCATTTAATAATCTATATAATTATTCTACTCAGGACAAATTTTATTTAGACACTCTTTTTTTAGTAATCCACTTTTCAAATACATTAACAATAGCATACATCGCAAAAGCACAAACTGCTAAAACGACTACCCCCATCATAACTAAGTCCAGCCTAAATACCTGACCACCATAAACAATCAAATAACCTAAACCATTACGTGAAACAATGAACTCACCTACAATAACACCAACCCAAGAAAGTCCTATATTAATCTTGATAATATTAACTAGGTTCCCTACATTAGCTGGTAAAATCAGTTTAGTGAGTATTTGCCATCTGGTCGCACCAAAGCTTTGAAGCATTTTTATCTTTTCTTCATCCATATTGATGAAATAGTTATATGCAGATAAAATAGTCGTGACAATAGAAATTGTTACGGCTGTCAATACAATACCACCAATGCCTGCACCTGCCCATACAATTAAAATAGGGGCAAGAGCCGTCTTAGGCAGTGCATTTAATACAACTAAGGTAGGTGACATGATTTTTGCCACCGTTTCTGACCACCATAAAATGATGGCGATGATGACACCTAATACTGTACCAATTGTAAAGCCTAATATGGTTTCCCAAACAGACGTTGCAATATGTCTAAATAAACTACCATCAGCTACATAATTTTTAAATAATACCCAAATAGCACTAGGGCTACTAAATAAAAATGTATTAAGCACACCTAATCTGGCCAAAACTTCCCATAAGCCAATAAATCCTATCAATAAGCTAATCTGCCAAATCAAAATTTTTCTTTTCTTTTGCTTTTTGCACTTCAGGTAGCTCATGTAACTCTCACTACATTCTATGCTACATTTATTTTTACATGTTTTGCAGTTCAACTTAAACATTAACATCAAGCTCCTTCCACAGTATATCAAAATAATCCTTAAACTCTGGTGCCTTTCTGCTGCTTAGTGGTGTTCTTTCACCCTCCACCGTTAACTTAATCCTATAAGTATCTTTGATTGTAGCTGGTCTTTTGGAAAGTACACAGACTTCATCTGCCATACTAATAACCTCTGAAATATCATGACTCACTAAAATAGCTTCCTTATGCTCATTTTTCAAGATTTTATAAATATCATCACTTACCATAAGCCTCGTCTGATAATCCAGAGCTGAAAAAGGTTCATCTAAAAGTAATATATCTGGATTGGTTGCAAGGGTACGAATGAGTGCCGCTCTCTGACGCATCCCACCTGATAACTCCCTTGGAAAATTATTTCGGAACTCCCATAATCCATAAGTTTTTAGTAACCTTTCTACCTTTTCTTTACTTTCTGTGGTTAGTTTCCTTTGAATTTCTAATCCAATAGTCACATTATCCATAATCGTACGCCACTCGAGTAAATGATCATGCTGAAACATATAACCTATTTGTCCATTGATTTTTACTTCTCCTGATGTAGGCTTTAGCAAATTAGAAAGGATATTTAAAATAGTAGATTTGCCACTACCAGAGGGTCCTAAAATTGCTAGAATTTCTCCTTTTTTTAATCTCAAATTAATATCCTTTAAAACAAGTAACTCACCTTGATCTGTATAAAAACTTTTATCTATATGAATAAGCTGAATACGACTCTCCATTCCCCCACCTCCTTTATTTACCAACCATAGTAAATTATTCTTCCTATAATTATGATATTAAAAGAGTAAAGACAAAGTGCTTGTTAAAGTTCTAATTTCTTGTCATTATCTAGTCACGCCCTTAGTATTTTATGAATAGAATAAAATCAGATGGACATCAATTAAAAGGGGGGAAAACATAAATGAATCCATTCTTAGAAGAATCTTGTCTAGTCGAGAAGTTTTTTGATAACTGGCGAGCAATTTATCCTAAAGCTTATAACAAATATGAGGTAGACCCTTATACAAGGGCGCGTATTATCTTAATGAATGGCACTGAAATTGAATCTATTTTCTTTTCACACCAGTTTGCAAGAAACTGTGCTAACAATGACTTAAGACGTGAAATTGCTATTTTAAGACGTTTAGACCAGCAACAACAAAAAGTACTTAGTATACTTAAACCCACTGATGAAACTATCTTGGAACATACGATAGGTTATGAACAACTTGCCGTCGACTTAACAGCTGAACTCGCCCAACGCGAACCCAATGGTTATGTAAAAATGGCTTTAGATTTCGCCTTATTAGAGGATTTTGATCATCTCTATCGCTACTCTGACCTAGCCTATTTAGAATATGGCGAAAAAATGGAGTATTTAGTAGGTCATTATACTGAAATTATGCCAGGTAGACCTACTATTGCACATCATCGCTTCCCTACAGATAATATTAGATATTGTACTAATTTTGATAAAGCTTGCCCTATTACTAAATTAAACATAGCGATTATTACTGCTGCCGAACAACAAACTATGAACTATTATTTAAACGTTCAAAATCTATATTGCTCTGACTTAGGTCGAAACCTTTATCAAGAAATTGCTTCTGTTGAAGAAGAACATGTTAGTCACTACGAAAGCCTTTTAGACCCAAGTCTCACTTGGCTTGAAAATCTGCTCTCTCATAAATATAACGAATGCTATTTATACTATTCTTGCTACTGTAATGAAACAGATTCCTATATCAAAAAAATCTGGAAATATCATTATCAACAAGAAGTTGCACAATTACAACGTGTTAGTAAACTTTTAGAAAAATATGAAGGTAAGTGTTGGAAAGATGTTATTTCTAATGGTGATTTTCCTCAATTATTAAAACTTCATTCTAATAAAGAATATATTCGTAAGGTTCAAAAACACACAGTACAACTTACTTCTAAAGATGAAGAATATATCGATGTAGCAAAACTTTCTTGTGATGATGTTTTCTTTAAAATGCAAGGTATGCTTAATGAGCCTAAATGTCAAGTGCCAAGCCACATGATTATTGAAAAACTTATTGATAAAAAAGGCAAAGACTATCGTTATCAAGATGCACCACATCCAACAAAAGAACTTCGTAATCGTACAGAAGATAACACCTATGTTGGACGCTCCTAGAGCTTATAAAAGGAAGGAGATGACCTTTTATGCCATCTCCTTCTTTTATAATGCTTTGTTATGATATGATATATCCTACGTAAATTAAGATAAAATTCCAAATAAAAATTCCCAAGGTAGAAAAGATTAAAAAAACATCAAACCGCACTTTAAAAGTTCCTGCAAGTAAAGAAATAATTGTTCTTACACCTGGTATCAAGCGCCCTATCATACATATGCCATTGCCATATTTATTACTGAGCATTTGTGCCTTGTTGAGTGATTTTCTCATACTTTTAAACTTATTATAAAGCCAACGATAAACTTTATTACCTAAGCATCTTACAATCATGTAATACGTAATATTTCCTAATAGACTTCCTAGAACAGTAAGCGTTACTATAAGCATTAAAGATAAGCTACTACTTGCACTAAACATCCCTATTGTGGGTAAAAGAACAAGTGCTGGAATTCCCGTTAAATTAAGCCCCTCTAAATACATAATTATAAACACAAGGATAAGACCATATTCATTAAAATAGCTAATAATTTGTTGCTGATTAATAGTCATGCCTCCTTGTCTTATATTAACATACTTTCTTTTATTATCTCCTAAAATACTATTTCTTATTAATGCATATATTTAAATCTATATTTCTCCTTTTTTCTCTATTATGATAAATTCTATTCCTGTATCATGACATTAAGCTTGCATTAAGCTTCCTATACTATTGTATATTTATCAGTAAGTTACGAAAGGAAGTGCAATAAATGAATTTTAAAAAAATAGCACCTGTTTTAGCACTATTAATGAGCACAAGTATTTTAGGAGGCTGTCAGTCTTCTTCAACAAATAATAATAAAGAAAATACCACCGTACAAGTCCAAGTGCAAGAACAAGTTTATACAGTTCAAGTGGAAAGTATTGAAGGACAAACAATTACGGCTACCCAAGGCGAGTTAACACAAAGTGGCCCACCAGCTCTTCCCGAAGGTGAGTCTATGAATAATAATACACCTCCTACATTACCTGAGGACCAACCTACAACTGATGGTAATACACCTCCTGCATTACCTGAAGGTGATCAAGGTGCAGGTGGTATAAGCTTTGGTGCATCGGGTTCATCTATTCATTTCTCAGTAGATGATAGTACTCAAATTACAATTGAAATGCTCCAGGGCACGCAAGAAGGAACGCTTGATAATATTGGGGTCAATGATGTCTTGGAAGTTACTTTAAATGAAAATAATATTGCTACAAGTATTATTGTGAAAAACCTTAGTAATACTGGTGGCTTTGGTGGTAGTCATGAAGTTACTCAGGGCACCTATGCCAACATAATTGATACAGACAGTGAGCTAACAGGCAATACTTATACCTCTACTGGCGATGATGAAAATGCCCTTAGAGTTAATGGTGTAACAGCTTCATTAACTAATATCACTATCAATAAATTACAAGGTGAATCCTCAAACACAGAAAATGGTGATTTCTATGGTCAAAATGCCGGATTTCTTGCTACAGATGGTGCCAATGTCACTATAAAGAATGCAACAGTTACTACTTCTGTTACAAACGGAAATGGTATCTTTAGCTATGGAGATGCTACTTCTGTAAAGATTTCAGATAGTACAATTCAAACTTCCGGCTCTAACTCTGGTGGAATTCAAACAACAGGTGGTGCCACTATGGAAGCTAGCAACCTACAAGTTGAAACACAAGGCAATTCAGCAGCTGCTATCCGTAGTGATAGAGGCGGCGGAACAGTTAACGTTTCTGGTGGCAGCTATACAACAAATGGTACAGGCAGTCCTGCTATTTATAGTACAGCAGATATTTCTGTTTCTAATGCTACATTAACAGCCCATAACTCTGAAGCCCTCGTCATCGAAGGTAAAAATTCTATTACGCTTGAAAACTGTGATGTTACAGGTAATATGGATGGTAGCCATTTAGATGACTCTGAAAATCTTCACAATATCATGATTTATCAAAGTATGTCTGGTGATGCTGCTATTGGACATTCTACATTTTCAGCTACAGGTGGTACAATTACAGCCAAACAAGGGGATATGATTTATGTTACCAATACAACTTGTAGCATTACACTTAATAATGTAAAACTTATGCTTGCTAATGATATGCTCCTTAATGTAACAGGCAATAGTTCTTCAAAGGGATGGGGAACACAAGGCAGCAATGGCGGTGATTGTAACTTTGACGTAGTCAATCAAACACTTGAAGGAAAAATCCGTGTAGATGATATTTCTTCTTTAAATATGAGCTTAGGTGAAAATTCTACTTTTACAGGTTCTATCAATGAAGAAAACAGCACTGGCTCAGTAAAATTAACTCTAGATGCTACTAGTAAATGGACTTTAACAGGTGATTCTTACCTCAGTGAATTTGAGGGTGACTTGTCTCATGTTACTACAAATGGCTTTAAACTTTATGTCAATGGTCAAATTGTAAAGTAAACACCCACTGCACTTTATAGTACTGTTCTAAGTTTTAAAACAACACTAACAGAAGCTATCCTAAAACAATAAATAGTTTTGGGATAGCTTCTGTTAGCACTTTTTCATCTTCTAATACTTTATAATCTAATCTAGCATCACCTTATAACTACCATACCCCTCTTCATCCATCCTAGACTTAGGTATAAATTTAAGAGCTGCTGAATTAATACAATAGCGTAGTCCGCCTAACTCCTCTGGTCCATCATCAAACACATGTCCCAAATGTGAATCTGCCTGTGTGCTTCTAACTTCTATGCGATGCATGCCATGACTTCTATCTTCTTTGGCATATACGACGCTACTTACAATAGGCTTTGAAAAAGCAGGCCAACCACAGCCAGAATCAAATTTATCTTTTGAACTAAACAAAGGCTTGCCATTTACTACATCTACGTAAATCCCCTCCTCAAAATGATCATAATATTCGTTTTGAAAAGGCGGTTCTGTCCCTTGCTCTTGTGTCACCTTATAAGACATAGGCGATAATTTTTGCTTTAAGGTTTCTTTATTTTCCATCAACTTATAGTTATGCTCTTCTACAAACTTCTTTCTTCCAGAGCCTTTATAGTATAGATTATAATGCAAAGGATTCTTAGCATAATAATCTTGATGATTTTCTTCAGCAGGATAAAAAAACATCGCAGGTTTTACCGGTACAACTATGGGTTTGTCATAACGCCCACTTGCTTCTATTTCCTTGATATACGTTTGGGCAAGTATCCCTTGCGCCTCATTATGATAAAAAATAGCCGTTCTATAAGATTCACCACGATTTCCAAACTGTCCATCTGAATCTGTAGGGTCTATACTTCTAAAAAAAATTTCTAGAAGCTGTCTATAACTTATTTTTTCTTCATCATAAGTAATTTGTACTGCTTCTGTATGCCCTGTTTGATGGCTACATACTTCTTCATACGTTGGATTTACTTTATGTCCTCCTGTATACCCTACCCTTACATCTACAATACCTGGCCATTCTTTGAAAGGCTTTACCATACACCAAAAACAGCCTCCTGCAAATGTTGCTAATGTATATTCACTCATTTAATCACCTCTTACTAGTATTACCCTGCTGTCATGATAATTATTTTAACTAAGTTTATTCAACTTCTATAGTTTGTTTTACTATAGCTTATCTACAAATCATAAATATCAGAGAACTCAACCTTACATTTATAAAGGAGTTGCTCTTCTTTTTCAATCTCTAGCTCTCTTTTTTGTTTTTGGTTATCTATCTGTCTAATAGGAAGGACTACCGTAAAAGTGGATCCCTTGCCTTCTTCACTTTCTACACTAATCTTCCCTTGTTGCATTTCAACTAAAGATTTAACTAGCGCTAAACCAATTCCTGAACCTTCACATTTTCTAGAGAATGAACTATCTACTTGTGTAAAACGCTCAAAGATTACACTTTGCTTTTCCTTTGGAATTCCAATTCCTGTATCCTTAACTGAGATTGCTAATTGTTCCTTTTGAGCTTTCAGCTTTACTTCAATTGCCCCTCCTGGACTTGTATATTTTACAGCATTAGAAAATAAATTAAGCATAATTCTTTCCATCTTTTCAGGATCATATGCCATAACTAATTCTTCTACATCTGTATCAAATATAATGGAAATTTTTTTGTTTTTAAAATATGCTACAACAGACATTGTAATGTCTTCTATCTCTTTGACAATATTGCCATTTACCATCTTTGCCTTATAATAACCCGCACCCATCTTTGAAATATCCGTAATATTATTAATAAGTCTTAGTAATCTAAATATATTTTGTTTAGCAATTCCCTCATATTCTACCAACTTATCATAGGTGTATTCAATGTAATTATGCTTCATAAGATCTTTTAACTCTAATTCAAACATCTGCAATATACTATATATAATATTTAATGGCGTCTTAAGTTCATGTGAAATATTGGCCAAAAACTCTGTTTTTAACGTCTCAAGCTTTAACGCCTCTTTATATGCACTACTTTCTGCTTCTATTTCTTTTCTTGCTGATAACTGTTGCTTTTGTTCTAAGGCATACTCTACGCTTTTAAAAATAGTCGCAATTTGCTGGCCAACCTTATCAATTACACAGGCTTCCATTAATGGATATTGTAACTTAGATTCATATGCTGTAAGAATCACGCCTATAAACTCACTATTATACTCGATTGGACTAATTCTTATAAAGTTTATCCCTATATTTTTTAAGCCATATATCTCACATTCCATTTCCTGCTCAAATTCTTCCAAAGGCCACTCTCTACTATGCTCTATTAATTTCATAAACCTTGTCCCATTAATATTCAAATAGTAGCTTGATGAAATCTTATTTTCATTTTTCTTTAATCTGCCTATTTCCTCTACTTGATCTTCATCTTTATTATATTTCATAATAATTAGGGTTTTTCCCTGCAAGAGTTTATCTGTTCTAAGACTTACGTCTAATAGCTGAACAAACTGGCTATAAAGCTCTCTCTGATCTGTTATGGTATTTAAATCAAAGTTATTTAATGCCTTATTAATATCTATCTTTTGTTTTAAGATTTCATACTGCGTAATCCCTATATAGCCTTCATATTTCTGTACTTCATTAAATATTGGAATTTTAACAATGTGGTATTTTAATACATCTTCCTCTTTCTCTGTTCTTCGCTCTTCATTAATCATAATACCTTTTTGCAGTAGTTCCTGGTCTTCTTTAAATATACTTGGCCTTAAACTCCCCTGATAAATTTTGCTTGGATGTTCCTTTAATAACCCTTCCTTATTTGTTAGTGTATCATTTAAAAATAATTGTTTTAACATTATAAATGTATTAGTATTCGTATAGTGATAATTATCTTCCGCATCAGCTATCCATATTGAATATGGCATATTTTCTAAGATGGCTTCCATCTCTTTAATGCCTACTTTTTTAGAATTATATTCCTTAACCCATAGCCAATAACATTCTTCTCCTAACCATTCCTCTTTGAAAATTCTCCCTTTTGTTTGTATAGTCTGCTGCTCACAATCATATAATACGATATCTTCTTTAGTACTTTCCTTAATTATTTCTTTAATTGGATTAACTATTATTTTCTCTATATCTTCATTATATAACGCAGCCTTATTATATCTCGTTTGTGTTAATATACTTGTATTACAGTATAGGATTTTATATGTTTTGTTAAAAACAACAAGCCCTTCATTCATGTAATCTAATAGTTGTATATTCACGTTTACACCCCTCTAAATTTTCACTTTATAAGTCTACTTTTTATTGCATTATTTTATAATATTTTTTATATTTTTCAGATTTATCTATATATTATCACGAAAACTTTTTTTAATAAAGTAGTATTCTATGAATTAAATAGCAATTATATCTGCTAATCATGGTATACTATTACTAAATACCATTTAAGGAGTGATTTATATTGTACACTTTTGAAGAAGTTCAATCCTTTATTTCTAACAATAAGCTTACATTAGCTGAAGAATGCTTAAAATCATTTCACGTACAATCTGCACACTGGCATTATTTATATAGTTTAATTGATTTAAAGAAATCTTGGTTTGACTGTGCACTTTCTCATTTGGAAGAAGCTATTCGCCTTAATCCTAATGAATCACTTTATAAAGAAGCACAAACAGCTCTTATGAGTCGCCATCATCATTATAGTGAGGAATATTATCATCGCCCACGCAGACGCAGACATAGTGATTGTTGCTGTTGCTGCTGTGATGATTGCTGTGAACTTGATTGCTGTGATTTGATTTGTCTCGATAGTTGCTGTGAATGTATGGGGGGCGACTTCATTGAGTGTATTTAAAAGGAGCTATTTATGTTTGGTTATATTACACCACTTAAAGATGAATTAAGAATTAGAGAATATACGGATTTTAAAAGCTACTACTGCGGCTTATGTTTTCATATTAAAAAGCACTTTGGCAATCTACCACGCATGATTTTAAATTATGATATGACTTTTCTAGGTCTACTTTTAGATAGTTTAAGCCCACAAGATAACCTTTTAACGCAAAAAGCTTGTATGGCTAATCCCCTTAAAAAGAAGCCTATACTTCTTGATAACGATGCACTTTCTTATGCCGCAGCCATGAATGTGGCTTTAGTCTACTTTAAACTACTAGATGACAAAATGGATGACCATAGTTTAAAAAGCAAAGTGCTTGCGCTAGGCCTTACACCTTATAAAAATAAATTTCCATCTTCATTGCAAACTACTTACAATATTATTGAAAAAAACTTAAATAAACTCACTGCCTTAGAAAATAATAAAGACTTTTCTTCTATTGATGAGATTGCGCATCCCTTTAGTTTAATTGTGGGGCATATATTTAAGGATTACCCCTTTGAAATTGTAGGAGATAGCCCAAATACACGAGAGCATCTCTTTCAATTCGGCTACTGTCTTGGTAAATGGATTTATATTATTGATGCCATAGATGATTTAGAAAAAGATATGTCTAAAAGCAAGTTCAATCCTCTAGATTTTCTCTATAATAAAGGAAATCTTAACTTCGATGCACTCTTTTCTAAGATTAAAGACCGCATCAGCTTTACACTTCTCAACTGTGGTACTTCTGTAAAAGAGCACTTAGATGCCCTTCCACTTCAGCGCAATGAAGAAATATTAGAAAATATCATTTCACTTGGGATGATGGAGCAATATACGAAAGTCATGCATCACTGTAGCTGCCAACACAAGGGGGGACATAAAAAATGAAAGCCAATGCACTTACTTTGGGTGGGATTCTAGTGGCACTCAGTGTCGTACTCCTTTACCTCTCCACATTTATTCCCACTAACACTTTAGTTCTCTTAACCCTTGTTTCTTTTATGCCACCTATTGCCCTTATGGAAAAAGGGCTTAAAACAGCTTTACTTGTTTATATTTGCACTACCCTTAGTAGTTTATTATTTATACCGCTTAATATCACCTTACTATATCTCCTCTTCTTTGGGATTTATGGCATTATAAAAGGACTTATTGAACGCATCAATAAACCCTTTCTAGAAATTGTACTTAAACTATTATTTTTTAATAGTATCTTTTTAATTAGTGTTTTTTTATTAAGTAGCTTATTAGGTATTAATGTATTAAACAGCTTAATGACACACCTTACCTATTTTAAAACTAAACCTTTGAATTCTAACACTCGTTTTCTAATCTTATTTGGAATTGTACAACCTATCTTTTTGATTTATGATTATGCCCTAACACTTTTAGTAGGACATTATGATGAAATTTTTACAAGGCACCATTAAAAAGTGGTTTGAGGCAACTTTCACCTCAAACCACTTTTTAATAATGCTACATCCATCTAAGTCCTTTTGGATAATGATTTTTAAGTACATTACCACTTAATTTACCCCAACCTAAAGAATAGCCATCTACACATACAAGTTGCCAGCCTTTTTCACCTTCAATGGTAATTGTTTCACCTTTGAGGTACGCTCTTATGCGGCTGTCATCATTTTTTAAACTACAACTATGATGGACATCTTCTGATTTAAGGGCTAATGCAAGGGCATGCGATGGTTCAAAACGATTTTTCTTACAAGTTCCTAGATGAAGACCTGTACGTAATACCTTTAGTCCTTTAAGCGATAGTGGATACGGCAGTAAATAAAGCTGATCACCAAATAAAACAGGAAGACCTTGTGGCCTATTTACTAAGTTCTCTTTAGCAAATTGTTCATATAATTGCCATGCATTACGATCGATAGCTGGAAGCTTTTCAACATTCTCCCTTGCTGGTCTATCCCCTTCCTTTTGAAGCACAGCCACATAATGGCCTTCACCTTCTAAGCGGTGTGGCCAAAGTCTAAATGTATCTGCCACTTCCGGTACGGCATCAGCCCACTCTGGGTGCCCTGGCATAAAGCCTTCATAGGCCGTAACCTTTTTAATCCTAAAGTCTGGATTTTCTTTTAAGAAAGTATTCATGCTTCCTTCATTTTCTTCTGGTGCAAACGTACAAGTTGAATACACTAGGATTCCCCCTGGACGTAACATCTGAGCTGCACACTGTAAAATTTCACCTTGTCTTTTAGCACACATTTCTACATTCTGAACGCTCCAGTGATTTTTTGCTTCTTCATCTTTGCGGAACATCCCTTCTCCAGAACAAGGTGCATCTACAACAATGCGGTCAAAAAATTCTGGGAAGCGTTTTGCAAGTGACTGCGGTGTTTCATTGGTAACAATAGCATTTGAAATCCCCATACGTTCTACATTTTGCGCTAAAATCTTAGCACGTGCTGGATGAATCTCATTGGAAATAAGAAGGCCTTCGCCCTGAAGTGCGGCTGCTAGCTGTGTGGTTTTGCCACCTGGTGCAGCGCAAAGGTCAAGTACACGTTCACCTGGTTTAACTTCTGCAAGTGCGGCTACAGCCATCGCACTTGGTTCTTGAATATAATACAATCCTGCTTCGTGATAAGGATGTTTACCAGGACGATCTTCTGTTTCATAATAAAAGCCTTCTGATACCCAAGGTACCCCACGAAGTTGAAATGGACTGAGTCTTATAAACTCATCTTTAGAAATCTTAAGTGTATTTACACGAAGCGACTGGGCCCTTTCTTCTTCATAACTTTGAAGAAAAGCATCAAACTCAGTTGCTAACATTTTTTGCATGCGGTCTTTAAAGTCTTGTGGTAATTGCATATTGTGTCATCTCTTTCTTTTGTTTTAAATACATTTTATTATAAAACAAAAGCTTTTGTGAGTTCAATATGCTCCTTTCATTTATACCCTTTGAAATATTATAACAGCAAAGTTTTCTTACATAACCCACTTGCTTCTTATTATTTCATAAATACAAAGCTTTCTAGTTCAAACAAATACCTACCTTTAAACATCTCCTTAAACCATCCACCTGCACAATCCTCTATGATAAAATACACAGCATGCCTACCCGTTATATTTCTTACTGTAGCCTCATAAATACCATCATCACTACCAATTTCACAAATACCTATTTCTTCCCCATCTTCATAACTATCTAGCCTAATTTTAATTTGTGATTTACAGCCTGTTCCTTTGACCATGACACTAAACATCATTGTCTGGCTGGAAAAATCTTTTCCAAAGTCAAAGTATTTATACCCTATAATGCACCCATTAGTTATACACGTCACAAATCTAGTCATTGTATTTCTTTCAGTCACAAAACATCCACCCTTTAATACACAAGCAAACTCTGCAGCTGTTATTTGATAGGGTGATAAAGCCTCTTCAAAACCAAGAGAAGTCATTTCCACCTCTGGAATTGTTCCATCTGGTAAGATTTCAATCTTTTCAACACATGCACGTCTTGACATTACAGTTCCATTTGTCATACGGTGATAAAATATGTACCACTGCCCATCTATATAACAGATTGACCCATGATTATTTCCTCCTGGGTAATCTACTCCGTTATCTACAATTGTCCCTCTAAATTCAAAAGGTCCCATTGGCGACTTAGATGTGGCATAAACAAGTCGGCTTCCTACTCGCGGCGAATAAATAAGATAATAAGTATCTCCTACCTTTCTTGGGGAACAAGCTTCAAAAAATCTAAAGGGTTCTCCTACTGGGATAATATCCTCCTGATATGTGCCATCAACAACCTCATACATATTATCAGGATTAAGCTGTGCCACAAAAGAACGCTCATAACCACAATAAATATAGACCTTACCGTCCTCATCAACTAATACACCAGGATCAATAAACCAACCATTGTTAAAACTCTCCTCTCCTTTTCCCTCAGGTATACGATACTGATATCTTGAGAGCAATTTAAAAGGTCCCTCCGGCCTATCACTTATCCCGACACACCCCTTAGCGCCCATAATATACGCATACAGATAATATTTGCCATCTTTTTCAACTACGTCCGGTGCATAAAGGTCCCCCTCTGTCCACTCAGCGGTATCTGAGATATGGTCCTCATCATCTCTTGTATGAAAAATATCTCCATGACACGTCCATTTATTTAAATCATAAATAGATGCTGACCATACTTTTAATTTATAATCACAGAACTTATCTGAACCTGCCTGATCATGTGAGCCATACACATAAACACGCTCCCCGAAAACTCTTGGCTCCCCATCTGGAATGTATTCCCATGGTGGAAGATATGGATTTGGCATTTGTAAAACCCCCTATAATATTGTTTAGATAATTTGATTCTAACATATTTAAACAATATTTATAACTATCATTATATTCAAATTATAATTTATGCTTAGGATAGTATTTTACTTTCACAGTATTTTCAGTATGAAGCTGAATCCATATATCTAAATCTGTACAACCTATCTCGTCATAAATAACTAATGTATATTCTTTTCTTTCATTGTTTCTAAGTACTTCATCTTGGATCTTTTCATAATCGCTTTGATTGTTAAAGTGTATAATCTTATCAGGATAGGGGGATACCTTTTCTAACGCCTTATAATGTGTGGCGATGCTCCTAAATAATTCATGAATTGCTTCTTTTTCTAGGCCTAAAAAATAAGGATACTTTCTAATAAAAACTTTTGCATTATAATCTACTTCTTGAATCTGTGTTGTATCTACCACATTTTTTTCCTTTAATCCATGAAACTGATGAATCACTTCATTTCGGCTATTGATTACTATTCTTAATCCTTCTTGTTGTAAGCGATACACAAATTCTATATCTTCTATTCCCCATTTCTTTAGATTTTCATCAAATCCACCTACCCTTTCTGCCCAATTTCTTGGCACTGCCAAATTGCAGGTAAGTGCAAAAAGAAACGGTGTATCCATGGCGCTTGCATTATATGATAAGTCTTCAAATATAAGATGTCTAAAATCTCTTCCATGCTCATAGGCCGCTAAACCCTGTGGTGCAAAAAGATTGCTTAATTGTATTTTCTTATAAGGTATTGGCTCATACAAAAGTTTTCTTGTGCCTACCACGATTATATCAGATTGCCATTTAAAAAATGTATTGAGTGTTAAAAGATAATCCGGTGGCACAAGGATGTCGCCGTCAATAAAAATAAGATATTCACCATCAGCCTGCTTAATCCCACAATTTCGTGCCTTTGCCCTAGATGAGTCATCCGTTCTAGGAATATAAATGTACTTTAAAGGATAGCTTAATGACATTTTATTAATGGCTTCGCCTGTGCCATCTGTGGAGCCATCATCTACTACAATAACCTGATAACTAAATTGATCTCGCCCAATAAGATGATTAAGCGCTTCTAGTGTATTAATAATAAGTGTTTTTCCTTGATAGGTCGGAATAATAAAACTATAGTTATTCATAGCATTCCCCTTCTACTGCATATTAGATGTTTCTAATACTTTATATAGTGACTGCAAGATTATATACTCCTCTTCTCGAAGTTTTAATATGGCATCACTTATATGTTCTAACATTCCCTTCTGACTTTCACTCAGATGCTCTAGGCTAAATTCATTAAACGCTTCATGCAAATAATTAAGTCTTAGATTTTCCCATTTTTCTACTAACTTATTATATACATCACAACAATGCCCAAACTGTGGACCTAAGTTCTTTATATGTCCTAAGTATAAAAATCTTTGATATAGTCCCTTTTTATGTTCTACTAACAGATGAATTCCCCGATAATCGATAGTGAATTCATTCTTAAGTAGCTTTCTAAGCTGATGTGCCACCACCTTTTCTACCTCTAACCCATATGCAATACGTTCTTTAGGGTATTCAAAATCATATAATCTATATTCATCAGCTTCTCCCTCCATATAGGCTTTCAAATCAGTCATAAATTTTCTTAGGCTAAATGGGAATGACTTTTGCGGCGTCTTAGGCTTTATTAACTGAATAGCTGACCATGCACACCAAGGTGCATATTCTAGATAATAACGCTTCCCACTTTCATATGCTGCTTTGACTTCTTCTTCCTTGCATGACAACTTACAAAACATCCTGCACTCATCAAATCCTACTGCTTTTATAAGTTTGCTTTCACTCTCATAGCCATAAATAAGGGAAGGATGTACAAAATGCTGTTTATGATAATCTACTTTACAAGGGAGTTCATATTCATCTAAATGCATGACCATGTAATAGCCTAAAGTAATCTTTTCCTTTATAAAGTTAATAATGTCTTTTTCATTTTTTAGGAGCGGATAGCCTAAACAAATGACATCAGCAACTTCTCTGTAACTATCTCTAGGTTCTAAATAATTTACTTCTGTAAAATTCTTTCCATCCGTATACGAAAAGATTTGAATATAATTGGTATAATACCAATTCTTATACGCCTCATAAGCTAAAATAACACATAAGGGTAAGCTACGATGTAAATACGATGTGACCTCTGTTTGAAAAGCAATAGGCAAGCTTTTGCTTTCTAATGTTTTCTCCTCCTTATATGTAGCGATTACATCTTCTCCTCTTAATTCTTTTAATTCTTCTAAGTTTTTCATACGATATTTTTCTTGGACAAAATTAAACTGATTATGCGCCAACACTTTTCCATTTAAAATTTCTGAGATTGTTTCTTTAGCTAGAAGTTCACCGACTTCTAAAAATATATTTTTCTCCCGTGCCAAAGTAATGATTTGCACAGCCTTTAAAGAGTCCCCACCTAAATCTGAAAATTGATTTTCAATGCCAATAGGTGTCACCCCTAAAACATCTTCCCAGATACGAACAAGTATTTCTTCCTTCTCATTTCTTGGTGCCACATACTTTGTCCCCTTATATAGCGTTGTGCTTTCTGGTGCCTTTAATAATTTCTTATCAATTTTTCCATTTATATTAATAGGAAATGCTTCTATTTGTATTAAGTAGGCTGGAATCATATAATAAGGAAGCTGTTGTAACAAGTAGGCTTTTATCTCATGATTATCCATCACATAATCAGCAGTATAATATGCACATAAATACTTTTGCTTTTTTTCATCTTCAAATAACTTCACAACGACTTGTTTTATTCCTTTTATTTTAATGCATGCCTTCTCAATCTCACCTAGTTCAATTCTGTAGCCCCGTAGTTTGATCTGTGTATCTGCTCTCCCTACAAATGCCACATTCCCATCTTTTAAATAATATCCTAGGTCCCCTGTACAATACATTTTCTGACCAGGTTCATAGGGATTATCTACAAATTTTTCATCTGTTAAATGCGGTGCATTGAGATAGCCTCTTGCAAGCCCCTTACCGCCTAGACAAATTTCACCCACTGTTCCATCTGCTACCTTTTTTCTTTCTTCATCCATAATATATACCGTCGTTCCATTAATGCTTCTACCGATAGGAATACTTTCCTCATAATGCTGATTGATCACATAGCATGTAGAAAAGGTCGTATTCTCTGTAGGACCGTAGCCATTTATAAGTGTTAATTGAGGATAGGCTTCCCTTAGGATATTAATGTGCTTGGCACTTAGTACATCACCACCTGTTAAAACAACTCTTAACGCTTCAAAAATCTGCAGATCTTTTTCTACATATTGATTAAATAAAGCTACTGTAAACCAGGCTATTGTCACTTTATTTTTATGTAATAAAGCCTTTAACCGACCTATATCTAAGACTTCCTCTTGTGATGCAATACATAAGGTTAAACCATTTAATAAAGCTCCCCATATTTCAAAGGTAGCTGCATCAAAGGCGGGTGATGCGGCATGCAGTATTTTATCCGTCTCATAAAAAGTAATGTAATTAGGGGATTTTACAAGCCTTATAACACCTTGTTGCTCAATCATAACGCCCTTAGGTTCTCCTGTGGAACCAGAGGTAAACATTACGTAAGCTAAATTATGGCTGGAACTCCTATATTTTAAATCTGGTCTCTTAAATGACTCCTCTTGTACCAATTTCCTGTGACGTGCCACTTTAATGCACTGACTATGTATCTCGCTATTAGACGGCTCATCTAAAACACATAAAAAACGCATTTTGCTCTGAGCCATCATAAAATCCAAACGTTTTTTAGGCGAATTGGGTGCAATTGGCATATACGTACCACCTGCCATTAATATGCCTAACATAGCTATAATCATTTCTATAGAACGTTCCATCATAATGCCAACAATTTCTTCTTGCTTAATCCCCTTCTCAAGCAAATAAGATGCCACTTTAGCACTTTCTAAATACAGCATTTCATAAGTTACTTCTTCATCTTGCATCCATAATGCTACCTTATCTTTGTGAGCTTCTACAACTTCAAGAAAAAGTTCTATTAGCGATTTATCTCCTAGCTCTACTTTATCCTGTTCCTCCATAATCAAATTTCTCTCCCTCCTAACTTACAGATGTTTGTGCAAAAATTCTTTGGTAAGTTAAATGATACTTACTTAATTCATCTGGTGTGCCATCTCCTACAATCTTACCGTCTTCTAATACGACTACCCGCCGCATCGCCTCTACAGAAGCAAGGCGATGGGCAATCACTATAACTGTTATTTTAGGGTCTAAATGCATAAGGACTTCATTTATAAATCTTTCAGATTCACCATCTAATGCAGAAGTTGCCTCATCTAAAATAATGAGAGATGGCTGTTTCAAAATAATACGTGCCAAGCATAGTCTCTGTCTTTGTCCTACAGATAATTTTTCACCACCTTCTCCTATCTTTGTATGTATTCCCTCTGGCAAATCAGCAATCTCTTCCCAAATATGTGCTGCCTCACAAGCCGCTCGCATCTCCTGCTCTTCTGCTTGTGGTGCCGCTAATCTTAAATTATCTACAATAGACATATTAAATAATGTAAAATCTTGATTGACAGTCCCTACATAGCTATAATAACTTCTTAAATTAAGCCTCTCTAAAGGCTGCTTATTGATCCATATCATGCCTGTATCTGGTTGATAAATACCTAACAACAACTTAACAAGCGTACTTTTACCACATCCACTCGGTCCCACAATGGCTAAATGCTCTCCTTGTACGATGTTTAAACTGACATTTTTGATAGCTACATAATTACTTCCTTCATAACTATAGGAAACATCTTTTATCTGTATACTTCCTTGTATGTCTTTGAGCTTTTCTCCTGTTTTGACAGGTAATACATTCATCATTTCAAGCACACGTTCAATGCCTGGAAGCTGCGTATAAAGATTCATATCAAGTGCACTTATTTTATTTAAGCTCTCTATCATTTTTTCATAATATACCTTGAATACAAGCAAACTTCCCACTGTTAGTTGACCGTTAAAAATGAGTAAGGCTCCTACAAAATAAATGCTAAGATTTACAAGAAATGTATCTTTTACTATCACAAAATTTGAATTTGCAAACCAATTAAGCCATTTGTTAAAATTAGCCTTACATAATACTTTCCAATGTCTTATAAATTTAATACTGCCTTGAGGCCCTAGATTAAGTGCTTTTACCTCTTTCCACCTTGTGAGATACTCTGAAAGCCAGCCTTCATAACTTCCCCATGCCCCTCTATATCCTTCAACAGCATGAGCTACCTTAGTTCCGAAGTAATTCGTCATTTTAAAAGAAATTGGAATAACCACTATGCCAAACAAGCACAGCAAACTATTCATTTTTAATAATAAAAGGATTACACAAAGCGTTGTAAGTGCCTCTACAAAACTATTAATCATCTGTTCTGACAAGAAATTTTCCACACAAAGTACATCATTATCCAACCTATTTTTTTGCTCTCCTACCTCTTGCTTTTCTAAGCTTGAAATAGGCGTATATAATTGAATGCGCCATAATCTATCTTTTATAAACAAACTCGTTTTATAGTATAACTTGTTTTCGTGACGACGCATTATATACATGATTGCAGTCTCTATAAAATACACTAGAACATAGCCCACTACTAGCCATTTTAAAAAAAACATCTGCTGTTTCAAAAGCACTTCATCAATGAGTATCTTATTAAAAACAGGCACTAAAAGGCTCATCCCTATTAACGCGATTTTTCCTATCACCACTAGCAAAAGGGACTTTTTGCTGATTTTAATAAAGGTATATAATGCCTTGCTAATTTCTATCCTTTTTTTAAATAATCTCATCTAGTTTTTCTGGTCCTTCCTTATCATATTGAGCTTGATACAGCCTTCTATATAACTCACATTCCTTTAATAATTTTTCATGTTTCCCATAGGCTATTAATGCTCCCTTACTGAGCACTGCAATATAATCTGCCTCATTTATAGCAGAGAACCGATGCGCAATGATAAGCGTGGTACGTCCTTGGCATAAACGATTATAGGCTTTTTGAATTTCTTTTTCCGTCTCACCATCTAAATGAGATGTTGCTTCATCTAAAATAACAATCGCCGGATCACGCAAAAATAACCTTGCAATAGCTATCCGCTGCTGTTGCCCCCCTGATAGGGCAATGCCATCAGGTCCAATTTGTGTATCTAATCCATCAGGTAGCTGACCCAGTAACTGTGTTAATTGAGCAGCCTCACAAGCTCGTAATAACTCCTTTTCTGTTGCCCTTGGCTTTGCTAATAGCAGATTATAACGCAATGTCTCATTAAATAAGATACACTCTTGTTGCACCATTCCTATCTGCTCACGTAGTGCACTTGCATTTACCTTGCTAATATCTATACCATCAATACATATTCGCCCCTTTGTCACAGGATAAAATCCTAATAGTAAATACATCAGTGTCGTCTTTCCAGAACCGCTTGGTCCCACAATAGCTAGTTTCTCCCCTTGCTTAATCGTTAAATTAAAATGCTTTAAAATAGGTTGTCCCATTACATATTCAAAGTCAACATTTTCAAAATTAATCTCGCCCTTAGAAACCTTTAATTTATCATGCCTAACAGGTGCCTCTTCTTCTTCTAAAAAATCAAATACCTTTTCTAAGGCCACTTGATTCTTCTTAGCACCTATCATTTTTTGACTAAGGGCAATTAAAGATGTTTTCAGCAAATTAAAATACCAAATAATTGCTGTCATTTCCCCAAGCGTCAATGTGCCTTTTTTAACCTTTAGGCTACCAAACACATAAATAAGTAGCATACAAATCAAACAAATTCCTGTATTCATCCGTTCTGCCGTCAATTCATTATAAGCTAATCGTGTTTTTATGCGTGTTAAACATACAGTATCCTTTATAAACCTTCTGTCAATAGATGCAGTCCCATTTAATAACCTAACTTCCTTCAAGCCACCTAATATTTCATATAGCCAGCTCATATGTTCTCCGTATTTTTTTCTATACTGACTAGCTTGCCTCTCAACCTTTACGCCGCAATGCATAGCACAATATACTGCACAAGGTAATAACGCCATAAGTAATACTGTAATTTGTAAATCCATACACAAGGTAAAAACAAGACAGGTTATAATTTGTACATAAAGAATAGCAATATTAAAGTAATTGACATGAATAAAATCCATGATTTCATCAGTATCCTTATTGATTCTCGTAATTAAATCACCCGTCGCATAAGTTTGTCGCTTAGCAGTCGGGAGCTTTTCTATCTTTCTAAAAAGTTTTAGGCGAATATCAAACAAAAAGCGATTGGACAAATATGCAAATGCCATCGTCTGAATAAAAAGCATACTGGCCTGAATCAAATAAATAACAACATAAAAGCCTATTGCTCCTAAGTAAAATTTTTTATTGCCATGAAGAAACACTTCATCAATCATCATTGAAAGTAAAAAAGGAAAAGTCATTGTTAAAATATTGGCAATAATTGTAGAGGCAAATAAATTAAAAAATGAAATCTTATACTGCTTTGTATAGACATAAATCTTTTTAAGCAATCCATTATTTTTCATTTTTTTCACCTCTTTGCCTGATTCTTAAAAGCGGTATATCCCTTACTTTTAGTTCGACTGTCACACGTTTTTCCTCTTGCAAAGGTATATTAACTGCCTTGCTTACTTCTGCCTTTGGAATTTCTATCTCTAACCGATATTGCCTAGACGTTTCAGTGCATTGTATCTTGCGAATATATCCCTTATGCCGATTTGCTGAAGGATCCGTGAACCAAATAACTTCATCACCTTCTTGCAAAATGCTTTCATACGCTCCTTCATTTATCCCTATCACTTCAATGCTATACTGATTACCTATCTGCTTAATAGGTACATCTTCAAATACGATATAGACACCTTTGGTCATCTTTGTGCATAGCCCTATTAATAACCCACTACCTATTAAAAATATAACTAACAGAAAATAGGGTTTTCTAACAACCCAGTTAAAAAGCTTACGTCTTCTTTTTTGTCTTTTCATACTATAACCCACTTACTAGCTTGCTTAAACCAATTGCAACCTGCTCTTCATCATCTGCTAGTTGGCTAATAATCTGACTTAGCATAGGTATATAATCCTTTTGCTTATCCGTTGCAGAAGTTACCATTATTCTTCTTACTCTGCGCCACTTACCACCTAATTTTTCTAAAGCTTTACTATACGTATAAAGTGCTTCGACGCCATAGTTCTCTCCTAAGTAACGTAAGCATTCTGCAAAGTTTAAACGCCTAGAGCCTATATCTGAAATACGAAATATAATCGGTGCTAACCATATCATTTCTTCAAATCCTCTAATTTCTTCAGCAATGCAAAATCCTGATTTGATTTCAAGTGCTAACTTTTTAATCCCTTTTATGCCACTAATACCATCATCCAATAAAATAATCCCTACAGCTTTTTCAACGATTTTTTGCCACACTACCTCTTCCTGAGGTTCTTCATTTCTTATGGTCATGCAGTGCAGTTTTCCCTTGATCAGATTTTCTCTAGTCAACTTATTAAGATCTGAGTTTTCGAAAGGATCTAAACACTGATAGTCCCCACTTTGCGCATCCCTTCCTACAATTAATCCATAGTGAATGAAATCATGGCGCTCTCCAACAAACTTCCAGGGAAAATAATAACTATCTGCCTCAATCATTACAAAATGACCTGCTTCTAACTCCTGGTCTAATAATGCCAACTGCGTCGCTATATTCTCCTCTTCATAATACTTTGTCACAACACCTAAATAAGTACTTAGGCATTCCATCACCCGATACTGCCCACCGCCAATGCGAAAACCGATAATGTCATCTGTTTTTTCAGGTGGAAAAATAGTAAAACCCCAGTTTTCAGCAAACATTAAGGGATAAGCAATACCTTGTGTCTTTAATAAGGTGGCCCATATATTTTCTATACAGTTGTACTGCTCTTTTCGTATAAAATCAAACTGTTTCATTGCTCTCATCCTCACTCACATAAGATTAGAATTCGCTGGGCTAATTGTGCTTCTTCTTCAGCCAAATGGCAAATATAATCTGCCACCTTTTCATAAATTTCAGGGGTTTCTTTTCCTTTATATACATCTACAATCTGCTCTCTTGCAGCTTGCCAGCCCTTTCCAATCTGAGTCATTTCTTCCCCGTACTGTCCTAATTTATTAACCCCATAAACTTCAGATATATAATTTAAACATTTTGCATAGTTAAGTCGTTTGTAAAACACTTCTGCGAGCTGCATAAATAATGGACAATTGTAAGGCAGTGTTTCAAACCCCTTGAGTTCCCTTGTAAGCTCCAATGTTTTAATTGCTTCTGCAAAATGCTTCATACATGCAAAAGCATTATGACTTGGCGACATAATTGCCTCTATCTGTACTGATAGCACCTCTTGCCATACCACATTCGGTTCTTCTAAACAAGTGATATTAATACACTTAGCTCCAGATTGCTTAAATGCTTCCCAAGAAAGTGCATTTACTTTTTTATTCCAATAAGGGTCTAATACAGCGATACTTTCTTCATCCTTTAAACCAACTGCCACAATGAAATGTTTCATATGAAGCTGTTTATAAATATTAGTCCACGGTACATAATAGCCATCTAGCCAAAGTACCACTGGATTTCCTGATTGAAGATGCCTTTTGAGGTTTTCCGTTTGCTTATTGGTATTACTTGTAAATACACACTTTGAACCAATGCCATGATATTGTTTTAAACTCTCCCACGCATTATATTCACCTGACTCTACCCGTGTACCCAGCCTAGTATCACCTTTAAGCGGCTTCTCAAAAAAGTTAAAATCCCAAGCTTTTGCAAACATCAATAAATGTGCTCGCTTATACCCTGTTGCCAAGCATTCTAACACGTCTTCCAAACAGTTATACGTACTATGATGTGCTGATTTAAAGTCAGTTAGCATATTTCTCCTCCTTATTTTTCATCTACATAAGATGTAAATATTTTTAGCTTTCCTGAATGAAGTGGCTGAATGACATCCACATAGTTAAATAACACCGACACATCCTTTCCCAAACCACGGATAATATGATTTCTAATAACTTGCTCTGCCTGCATCGTATAGCCTTTTCCCTTTTCAATGTAGATGACAAACTTATCTAATGCTACTTGTTCGACATGATAACCTAAAATACAATCACCAAACTGCTGAATCACTTTATATATGCCACGCTTAAAGAACAGCTCTCCCAAAATGTCCGTTGTTCCTTTAATAATATCTCCGGTTCTCCCACCGGCAAGCTGAATAACCTGTGAAGTCTGCCCACATTCACAAGCCATTTCTGATACTTCCCCTAAATCTTGTAAGTTATATCGAATGAGCGGCATAGCTTTATGAAAGAGACTTGTAATAGCTATTTCACCTACATGGGCCGCCACCTTATTTTCAGTCGGTAATTGTTCTGCATAAAACAAATTATTCTGTACATGCAAATGCCCCATAGGACACTCATATGCAATACACCAGCTTTCTATAGTGCCATAATGGTTAATCGTTTTTGCTTCAAAAATTCTTTCAACATAAGCTCTTTGCTCTAAGGTGGCATACTCACCTGCCAGTTCCAAATAACGAATAATTCCTGGAGTATAAGCGATTTCACCTCGTTCAATACATTTGGCATAACGTTCAAAGCTAGAAATTGGTCCAGATAACCATCTCGGCTTTAAATCCATTAATTTTTTAAAGCATACTTTCATATTATCAATCTGAAAATTAAGTATGTTTCCAATCCTTTTATATGTACTTACATCATATAAATAAATATAATTTTCTAAGGACACTTCCTTATCCCATTTGGTACGTTGTTGCCATACATTAAGCCCTGCCTTTGTACGTTCAGCTGCCGTTTTAATACATTTAACAGGTATCCCAGTAGAACCGCTTGTTAATTCGGTGGTGGTGGGCACAGGCATAAAGGAAATATACGCTTCATAATTATTTCTAATATCTTTTTTAGTAGTAATTGGTAACTTATAAAAAATGTTCTCTATGGGTGCCTCTAAATCAATTTGATTTTCTTCAAAAATATTTTCATAAAATTTATTGTTGGCCTTTAAAAAATAAAATAACTTCTTAAGCTGCTTTTCATGTGCAATTAACCAGCTATTCATTTGCTTCAACCTTTCCTTGAATATAATCCCTTAATGTGCCATAGTTTGTAACCATCTCAAATAATTCCTGTTCATCTCCTATATAAATATCAAAAGCTTCTTCGATACTTACAATCAACCTTAAAATCTGAATAGAATCAAATAAAAGATCATCAATCAGATTAGCATCCTCTTCAATATCCTCGATGCTCATTCCTATCCTTGCATGACGCATAATCAATTCTTTTAACTTATCATCTACTACTTTATTCACTTGCTTCACTCCCCAAATCAATAATTTGTTTTCTAATTATTTTTCCACTAATGGTCTTCTCTAAAGCCTTAACCTTATAAATCTTGCCTGGTATCTTATAGTCTTCTAACGCTTTCTTACAATGCTTCAGTACATCCACAAGCTTAAACTCTACTCCTTCTACACCGACTACATAAGCTACTATATCCTGCCCTAAAAGTTCATCTGCCTCACCGCGTACTAGTACTTCTTTAATGCCCTTAAATCCTAAAATAACACCCTCAATCTCCTCAGGGTATACATTTTTACCAGTCTTAATAATTAAATTATCTCTACGACCTGTTACATAAAGATACCCCTCCTCATCCTTATAGCCTAAATCTCCCGTATGTAAATATCCGTCTCTTAAAACCTTCTGCGTCTGCATTTCATTTTTATAATAGCCTTGCATGACATTAGGCCCCTTTACACAAATCTCACCAATTTTATAAGGCGGTACGATTTGGTCCTCTGCCATAATTTCAACACTTGTCCCTTCAATCGGTATACCACTTGACCCTTCCTTAGCTAAAAGCTGCTCTCTCATAATGTAAGTTACCCTTGGCGCTGCTTCTGTCAAACCATAAGAATAAATCAAGTTGGTATCAGGAAACTTATTTGCAAGTTCCTTAATCTTAGCAATAGCCATACTTGCACCATAAAAGTTGATAATCCTTAAGGCACTTAAATCATATGTTTCAAAATTTCTTTCCGCCATCATTGCATTTAATAATGTGGGCACCCCAAATAAAACAGATATTTTTTTATCAGCTAACACCTTTAATGTCCGACTTGCTGTTAATATACCTGTCAGCATATGAAGCGTACAACCATTGGCAAGCCCTACTAACAATTCGCCAGTAATACTAGATGCATGGTTTATATTCTTTATAAGTAATATCTGATCTTCATGAGAAAGTTTTAAATAGCTTGATATGGCAAGTACATTACTCTCAATATTGGTATTAGAGAGCATGATGCCTTTTGGCATATTAGTCGTTCCAGATGAAAATAAAATAATAGCAGGGCTTTCTTTACAAATTACTGTGCTACTTTCAATTTCATATTCACCTACTCTATTCATTTGCAAATGCTCTGTTTCATACTGTACATATAACAGATTCATCTGTAGCTTAGAATATTCCTTTTCTATTTCAGTAAATAATTTCTTATACTTAGGCAGTGTTACTATTACCTTGATTTCATAGAATGTTATAATATCCTTCAGCTTATTTATGCCACTATTCATATACACAGGAATAATGGTTGCACCAACTAGATTAATTCCAAAAAAGCCTATAGCAAACTCAATACTATTATCCATTGCTAATAATATACTGTCCCCTTCTTGAATCCCCATCTCCCTTAGTTCTACAGCTACTTGATGTGCACATGTGTTAAGTCCATTATAAGTAATAGTCTTGTTACATTCTAAAGCGACTTGCTCTCCATATTGCTTACAACTCTTTTCCAGCAAATTATAAATCATACTCTCCCTCCTTATTTCAAATAATAATATTTAATTCCATATATTCAAAATTATAATCATCATTTTTTATAACCACAATAACCTCTTCCACTTAAAATCTATACATTTTGTACACCTTCTCTTTTTTGTTTCAATTTTTATTAGTTATTTTCACATACCACAATATATATATACATAATAAAAAGGCATAAGAAATGTTTTTATATCACATTTCTTATGCCTTCTATATAGGCTTACCACTTTATACGGTATTCTTTTGCACCGATACCAAGTAAATCACCTTCATTTAATACAACTGCATGATGAATCATTTTACCATTTACATAAGTCCCATTTGTTGCACCTAAGTCCATCAAATACACCTTTTCATCAAAGGTATAAAACTTACAGTGCATTCCTGAAACCGTTGGATCTCCCTCAATGACCACATTACATTTTTGTGGATTACGTCCTAAGGTAATTTCTTCGTTATTTAAATTAATCCTAATAATTTGAGATAAAACCGCATCACTTAACTCAACTAGCTCTAAATGTATATTTTCAGCTTGCTTACCTCCAAGAGGTGCATTTTTAGGCAGCTCCTGTCTAGGCAATTTAACCTGCATCTTAGCTGCAGCCATTTGACTTTCTGCCATCTTTCTTTCTACTCTAGCCTGCTTTTCCATATTCGCTTGTCTTTGGTGTTCTGCTTGCTTGCGTAAGATTTCCTGGTTTTGTAATGCAGCTTGTTTTTTCAATTCAGTCTGTTTATTTTTTAAAGCCACTGAGGCCTGAGAAGCTGCCAATGTCTTATGTTGTTTTTGAACTGACTGTGCTTTTTTAGGCTTTTGTGATACCTTTTTAGAAGGTTTAATAGGTTTGCCTGCAAATAATCGATTTAAAAAGAATAGCAAGATAGCTGCAAGGCATACCGCAATACCAGCCCCCATAAACATCCAGCCTTCCCAGTTAAAATTTTCATTTGCAATATCTACTTCTGTTTTCTGCTGGGCAAGAATGGTTTGTGTATGTAAAAGCATCATTCCACCTGCCAGCATCCATGGTCTGATTATTCGTTTCATATTTGCCTCCATTATATAGCGCTTTGTTTAAGCGGATTTCATTTGCTTCATCAATCCTAAAGCTATTATAATAGATTCACCTATAAATTACCAGTTTTTATGCACTTCCTTATCATCCATATTATGGGTATTCTTATAAAGAGATATTTATTAGTCCCTTACTCACTTATATCCTTTCATACTTATGTTATGAACTCATTTCTTCTTTTATTTGACCTTCTAGTATATCAAACAACCAATATGGTAATAACTTAAGTTCTTCTACAGTTCCTCTTTTACGATACAGTACCTTCAAAAGATACTCCTCCCAGTTTTCAAAGTTAATTCCATTAATATTATAAAATGATTCAGTACACATTTCAGGTGTATCATATACGCGATATCCCCAGCATCCACCTGGTCTTACCTCGTAAATCATACAATTTCCCTCTTCAGATAGAAGTGGACAACTTATTCCTAATTCAAAATAATCCTGCATAAACTGCATCAATTGTGGCGACACACATCCTTGTGAATAGTAATGACTAAAATCTGTATCTAAACCACTTCTTTCAATAGCTTTTAAAATATGTACAACCTTTTCATAGATTACTTGCTTTTCTTCCTTTGTAAATGCCATAAGTTTTATTTTAATAGCCTGTGCCTCACTACTTAAAACCTGAATGGCCTGTTTGCAACATCCACTACATCCTTTTTGACAAACACATTTCACCCCTGTTTCTTCTTCTGCTTCATCAATGCAAGTCGTTAACTTCGGAATACTTGTTTTAAACCATTCAAAAAGACCCTCTTCATCAATATGCTCCGGCATACGAATTAGCATTTCCCCCTTCACTACGTTCTCTTTTTCTAGTGAAGCTTTCCATAGTTTATTCAGTTGTTTTTCCATTGTCAAAACTCCCCTTTTTATTATTGCAATGCATTAAATAATTATCTGATTATTTTAAATTAATTATGACATATTAAACCCTTAAATCCAATAACAATATCCAAAATTTTAATATACCGCAAGAAAGGGCATAAGAAATATTTAGAAATAAATATTTCTTATGCCCTCAGATTGTTGACAAATGAATTTTCCCAAAATAAACTCACAAATTAAGTGAGGATTATTCAAGAAAATCTATTAAAATAGGGGTAAAAAGAGCAGTTTAGGTCCATTTTTACCTCTGTTTTCTATTTCTAGACTAGTAAAATACTATGGAAAAGTTAATTGTCTACAGCCTGAGCACTGTTTATTACTAAACAGTGCTTTTGCCTTTCTCCCTAAAACTTCCTATAATCCTTGACTTGCCTTTTTATTTAAGCTTCCCTTTTCTTAAAGCAGTATGTCTACACTTATCCTCGCCAAACACACTAAACATTATGCTTCTATAAATAGACTCTCAGTATTTATTATCTTCTTGTCCCTAAAGTTTCTTAAGTTAAGATTTTTAAAATGAGGGACCATTTTTAATCTAATGTAAGCCTGTGTCATCTGAGTTTAAATTAACCTTAAAATTCATTCATTAAAGTCATTATGATTTGATCAATGTCATAAACTGCCTCAGTTTCAAAAATTTCTTGTAGTGCTTCTATATTTTCTTCCAAATGCTCCACATCTTTAGAATACATATGGCTTATATCCACCATATCTACTTCCGTAAATTGTCCATTTTCCATCCATCTTACAACGGCAAGTTCCTTAATCATGATTGTACTTATGATAGCTATCTTGATTTTGGCAGAGGTATCATAATCAAAAATAGACTTCATAAAGTATCTAAATATAAAATACACTAATATATTTTTAAACTTGTACATGTTATCTTTATAATAATGATTAAATGCCTTATGCTGATCGATATAAGCTCTTCTATCTGCTTCACTTTGTCCAAAGTTTTTTAACGCCTTATTTAGCCCTAATGGATCATGGGTATTGATATGTTCTAAATCTCTATATGTTTTAAAATACGCACAGACATTATTATATTTAATAACTTCATTTTCCTCATACTTATATAAATCATTTATCAATTCCTCTACAAAACAACTGTTATTATACTTTTCTATCACATATTTTATTTCATCCATCTCATCAAAATCTATTTTATCTTGGATTTCTTCAACAAATCTAAGTACTACTGCTGCCTTAACACCTAAAGATATATTTGGCATTTCTATCATATTAATTATGATGTCTCTACATAGGAAAAAATCTTCAAGTACATCTTCGTCAATACTATCCTCCATATCTCCTACTTGATCATCTTCACTTAATTCAAATGCTGTTGCTTTATCATTTCCTAATATTATTCTTGCAGCCTCTGGGCAAGATAAGGATATACCTATTTCTCTTAAATCAAAAAACTCTTCCATGTATCTTGGGTATTGTCTACATGTATAGCAAAGATTTTTCTCTCCAAGCTCATTGTATATTTCACAAAGATTATTTTTATTTAAAAATGGACAGTTTTCACCATCTAATACAAAGACATTGTCGCCATCTTCTTCGACAATCTTACTTCTTAACTTTTTGCCAAACTCACTTTCTATATTCTGATAGCAATTATACGTTTCCTCATCTATTACAATGCCCCATCCTGCACAACAAGTATCTTCACACTCGGATGCAATACATGTAAAATCCTTAAAATAACTTGGTACTCTTATTTTCATTTCTAGTCTCACACTCTCCATATAAATTATTATTTCATTTTAATATTTATTGATTATAACATCAAGTGTAGTCTCTCTATCCTATCCCACCAATAAAAAGAGCACAAGAAATGTCTATTGCTAAACACTTCTTATGCTCTTATTCCTGAAACTTCCTCTAATCCCTGACTTACCTTTTTACTTAAGCTCCCTTTCCTCAAAGCAGTATGTTTACACTTACTCATGGTAAGCACACTAAGCATTATACTTCTATAAATAGCCTCCCAGTATTCATTGTCTTCTTGTACTTGAGATTTCTTAAGTTAAGGCTTTTAAAGATCAGAAGAAGTGGGAGGCGCCATTTTGCTCGTTGCATCTGTAGCTGCGCGCCAAGCTACAAGCAAGCAAATATTTTGCTTTAATGCAGGCAAGTTCAATGACCTTCTTCTTGAAACTTTTATGACTTTAATTTGTTGTATCGGCATTATATTTCCACTCCGCATCCCCGTCACTGGCATCATCGCAGCCGTTAGTGCAGATAGTGCTCGCCTAATAGGTTAGATATCGTTACTGCAGGATTAAAGAGTAAGCCCTCTAGTTTATACTTTGTAGAAGTTGTTTTGCCTTTACACTTAGGTATATGTCTTGAAAGAAAAACTTTCCCTACATAATAATCAGTTTTTATTGCTTACAAATGTTCTAATAATTTATGTCCGAATATACCCCTCAAAATATCCGTTATAATAAGTATAATTTTTAGTCATTATATCTACTCTTCTATTATCTAAATACAAAAATCCTCGAAATACTCATTTCACTGATTATTTCGAGGATTTTATTCATGGAGGTGAGGCGCATCAAACTCCTATCTTTTATATCTCTTCTTACTTCACGCAGTACTGAGCTAAGTAAGCTTCCATTCTTTCTTTCATCTCATCATCAATATATACTTTGCCATCAATTTCTACATTATGAATTGTATCAATGATTTCTCTTACTGTAACAATAGGGTATGTTTTAATGCCAAAATCTTCTTCAATTTCTTGAATAGCTGTTTTATCTCCTTGACCTCTTTCCATTCTATCTACAGAAATGATAAGCCCTTCAATTTGTACATTAGCAGCATTTTTAAGGATTGGGAATACTTCTCTTACTGCTGTTCCTGCTGTGATCACGTCTTCTACGATAAGAACTTTGTCACCATCTTGAAGTTTGTAACCTACCATTGAGCCACCTTCACCGTGGTCTTTTTCTTCTTTTCTGTTGAAGCAGTAGTTAAGGTCTTTGCCAAATTCATTTGATAAGGCAATCGCTGTTGCTACTGAAAGTGGAATACCTTTGTAAGCTGGGCCAAAGAGGGCATCTACATCACCTTTGCCATTTTCCATGATTGATTTGGCATAAAATTCACCAAGTCTAGCTGCTTGTGCACCTGTTTTGTAGTTTCCTGTGTTGACGAAGTAAGGTGTTTTACGACCACTTTTTGTTGTAAAATCTCCAAATGTTAATACGCCTGATCTCACCATAAATTCAATAAACTCTTTTTTGTAACTCATAATCTTCCATCCCTTCATTTTATACTGATTTTTTATTTCTTCTAAGTACGCTGTTTAATTCTTACTTAACTATGTTCTTAAGCGCTTATCCATTTAACGGTAATCTATTCCTAAAAAGAAAGGAGAGTCACCTCTCTCGGTTTCATCTCCCATTATTCTTTATATTTACCTCTATTTATCCGCTGTGCTTTTAGTACCTTGCTCACCAAATGTAGTTACCATTTCTATCGCGTACCCTCTGCCTCTTTTCATCAAAAGGTACCTTTCTACTAATCTCCACTTTATAGCAAGCATCATTCTTGCAGGCATCCGCTTTCAGACTTGTAGAGTGACAAGGGGGATGCACTACCTGACTAGTCTACCTTCGGAGCATTTTGATGATAGTCTTAGTGAAGGCATTCAAAGAGGTTTTAGGGCTGCTGTTTGAACGTAGTGAGTTCAGCCCGTTTCTTTGAATGACAAGCTTAGACTATCACAAAATGCGTAGAGCGTAGCTAGCAGGTAGCGCATGCCCTTCGTCACTCCCTACTATCCCTGAAACGCCTCTCTAACTTCTGCAAGGTTTTTAAATCCGTATCTTTCCATATAAGCAATTAACTCATGTTTGATATCTACTGGCGCTGTAGGATTTGCAAAGGCTGCAGTCCCAATAGATACGGCATCTGCTCCTGCCATAAGGAATTCAACGACATCTTCACCAGTCATAATGCCGCCAAGGCCGATGATTGGAATATTGACCGCACGTCTTACTTGGTAAACCATTCTTACAGCTACTGGTTTGATAGCTGGCCCTGAGAAACCACCCATTTTGTTTGCAATCACAGGACGTTTGCGATGAACATCTATTTTCATACCTAATAATGTATTAATAAGTGAAACTGCATCTGCGCCTTCTGCTTCTACTGCTTTGGCGATAGCAGTAATATCTGTTACATTAGGTGTTAATTTGATGATGATTGGTTTATTTGTTAAACGTTTCACTTCTCTTGTTACTTTCGCTACCATATCGCATGAGGTTCCGAAGCCAATGCCGCCTTCTTTGACATTTGGGCATGAGATGTTGACTTCTAGCATATCCACGTCTGTTTCATTGAGGCGTTCTACCACGTCGCAGTATTCTTGGAGACTGTGACCTGCTACATTGGCAATGACTTTTGTATCAAATTGTCTTGCAAATGGCAGCTCATTTTCGATATAGTAGTCGACACCTGGATTTTGAAGACCGACTGCATTGATCATGCCGCCGTATGTTTCTGCAATACGTGGAACTGGATTACCTTCCCAAGGATTGCTGGCAATCCCTTTTGTAATCATAGCACCTAATTCACTTAAGTCGTAAAACTCACTGCTTTCATGAGGTGAAAAAGTACCTGAAGCTGTTGTAATAGGGTTTTTTAAAGTTATACCTGCAATATTGACACTCAGGTCAATGCCTTTAGCTGCTGCAGCTTTATCTATATTTGAAAAATTATTCATCCCATTTTACCTCGCTTCCTAAAAAGACTGGGCCATCTTTACAGACTTTCTTTTGTTCATAGCCTTTTTCATTATTGGCTTTTGTTTTGCAAGTACAGCCTACGCAAGCGCCATAGCCACACCCCATACGTTCTTCAAGAGAAACTTGAACTGGGACACTTACGCTTTCACAGTAATCAGCTAACGCGCGAAGCATTACTTTAGGCCCGCAACTGTAGAAATAATCCCCTTTAATGCCTTCTGCTTTAATGAAGTCAAGAACATTTCCTTTGAAGCCCACTTTTCCGCTATCTGTGGCAATATAAACTTTCACGCCAAGACTTTCAAGTGTATCTACTAAGAATGGTTCTTCTCTAAAACCAAGGACTGCAATTTTTTCACCTGGAATTTGTTTAGCAAGTTCTACAAGAGGTGGTACACCAATGCCGCCGCCTACTAAAATACTTGTTTGAACTTCTTTTTGTACATTGTAGCCATTACCAAGAGGTGTACTGATGCGAATTGTATCGCCTGCTACTAGCTGAGAGAATTCTTTTGTGCCTTCTCCCACTACACCATAAACTAATGTAAGTGTCTCTTCACCAATTTCACTGATGCTGATTGGTCTTGGTAAGATAGTACTTTTTGAGCGTGGGTAAAGATTAACGAATTGTCCTGCTCTTGCTGTCTGTGCCACTTCTGGTACTTTAATAATCATCTTGCAAATCATAGGAGCAAGTGTTACTTGCTCTATGATTTGTCCTTCTACTACTTTTTTACTCATGACGTGCTTCTCCCATATCATAGATTCCGGCCTGTGCTGTTGTGATTTGTTTTTCTACGATGTCTGCCATAGCTCTTACAGTGTCTAATGAAGTTAAAATTTGAACAGATGCTTCGATAGCAATACGGCGCATTCTAAATCCGTCACGTTTTGAGTCATTTCCTTTAGTTGGTGTATTAACCACAAGGTCTATTTCACCACTTCTAATAAGCTGGAAGATCTCATCTTCTTCATTTACAAATTTTGTGCCATCTGTTTTTGTAAGTTTTTCAACCACTCTTGCTGGAATGCCATTTTCTTCAAGTTTCTTAGCTGTACCTTCTGTCGCTACGAATTTGTAACCGAGACTTGCAAAGCGTTTTGCAATACCTACAAACTCATCTTGATCATATTTTTGAATTGTTGCAAAAATTGTACCGCCTTGCATTGGCAAGCTTTTACCTGCTGCAATGAATCCTTTGTAAAGTGCTTCTTCTACTGTTTCACCTACACCCAGTACTTCCCCTGTTGATTTCATTTCTGGGCCAAGGCTTACTTCTACTCTTGGTAACTTTTCTGTAGAGAATACTGGTACTTTAATTGCATAAAAGTTCTTTGGTTCTGGATAAAGACCTGTGCCATAACCAAGCTCTGGAATTTTTTTGCCAAGCATTGCTTCTACTGCAAGGTCAATAATTGGTACACCTGTTACTTTAGAGATGTAAGGTACTGTACGGCTTGAACGTGGATTTACTTCAATGATGTACAAATCATTTTTGTATTCAATGTATTGGATATTAATCATACCAAGTACTTTAAGTTCTTTTGCAAGCATTTGTGTACAAGTAATGATTTTTTCTTTAATATGTTCTGGGATATTCACACTTGGATAAAGTGTTGTACTATCTCCTGAGTGAATACCAGCTCTTTCAAGGTGTTCCATAATACCTGGGATTAAAATGTTTTCCCCATCTGAAAGGGCATCTACTTCAATTTCACGTCCCATTAAGTATCTATCAATAAGTACTGGATTTTCTGGGTCACGGTCGAAAGCATTAATTAAGTATCTTTCAAGTTGGTGTGCTTCATAAGTGATTTCCATCCCTTGACCACCAAGTACATAAGAAGGACGTACAAGAACAGGGTATTCTAACTCTGCTGCCACCTGAAGGCCTTCTTCTACTGACCAGATGGCTTTTCCTTTGGGACGTTTAATATGAAGTTTTTCAAGGATTTCATCGAATTTTTCACGGTCTTCTGCTTCATCCATGTGTTTTGGATGTGTGCCAAGTACTGGAATATTCATCCTTTCACAGAATTTTGCAAGTTTGATTGCTGTTTGACCACCGAATTGAAGGATGACACCCATTGGTTTTTCTTTTAAGAAAATGTGATAGAAATCTTCGTCTGTAAGTGGTTCGAAGTACAGTTTATCTGATGTATTAAAGTCTGTACTTACTGTTTCTGGGTTGTTGTTAACGATGATTGTTTCAATACCTTTTTTCTTAAGGGCCATAATCGCATGTACTGAGCAATAGTCAAACTCAATGCCTTGACCGATACGGATAGGGCCTGAACCAATTACCATAACTTTTTCGCGGTCTGAAATCTCTACTTCATCGATTTCATCATAAGTTGAGTAGTAATATGGTGTTTCCGCTTCGAATTCGCCACCACATGTATCAACCATTTTGTAAACTGGTACGATATTCCATTTAAAACGAAGTTCACGAATATCTTCTTCTGTTACACCAATTAAATCAGCGATTGCTTTATCTGCAAAACCTCTTTTCTTAAGTTTGCGTAAATATTTTGGTGTCAGCTGGTCAAACTCCATTTCTGCAAGGAGTTCTTCTTGTTCCACGATCCAGTGGAATTTCTCTACGAAGAAGATATCCATACCTGTAATTTTGCAAACTTGTTCTTTTCTATAATGACGGCGAAGCATTTCTGCAAGGGCAAAAATTCTTTCATCATCTGCTGTAATTACTTTTTCTTTTAATTCATCTAAGCTACACGCTGCAAGCCTTTTATGTTTAAAGCTAAATTTACCAATTTCAAGTGAACGAAGTCCTTTAAGAAACGCACTCTCAAAGTTATTACCAATGGCCATAATCTCACCTGTTGCCATCATTTTTGTACCAAGTGTACGTTTTGCTGTATAGAATTTATCAAATGGCCATTTTGGAATTTTACATACCACATAGTCAAGTGTTGGCTCAAAGCAAGCGTATGTTTTACCCGTAACAGCATTTTGAATTTCATCAAGACCGTATCCTAAGGCAATCTTTGCAGATACTCTAGCGATTGGGTAACCTGTTGCCTTAGAAGCAAGTGCTGAAGAACGGCTAACACGAGGATTGATTTCGATAACAGCATATTCAAAGCTATCTGGGTTAAGGGCAAGTTGTACGTTACAACCTCCTCGAATATCACAAGCTGAGATAATGTCAAGTGATGCACGGCGAAGCATTTGATACTCTCTATCTGAAAGCGTTTGAGATGGTGCCACTACAATACTATCTCCTGTATGAATCCCTACTGGGTCAATGTTTTCCATATTACATACTGTAATACATGTGCCATAGCTATCACGCATTACTTCATATTCAATTTCTTTCCAGCCTTTGATACATTTTTCAATTAAAACTTGGTGTACACGAGAAAGATGAAGCCCACTTGCACAGATGTCGCGAAGTTCTTCTTCTGTTTCTGCAATACCACCGCCAGTACCACCTAATGTGTAAGCAGGTCTTACAACAACTGGGTAACCAATTTTACGTGCAAATGTTACTGCATGATCTACTGATTCTACGATTTCACTTTCAATGCAAGGTTGATTGATTCTTGCCATAAGAGCTCTAAAGAGTTCACGGTCTTCCCCTTCTTTGATTGCTGAAATCTGTGTTCCGATTACACGCACATTATATTTTTCTAAGATGCCTTTGTCATGTAACTCTACGGCAAGGTTAAGAGCTGTTTGCCCCCCTACACCTGCAAGGATGCTGTCAGGTCTTTCTTTTGCGATAACTTTTTCAAGGAACTCTACTGTAAGGGGTTCAATGTAAATTTTATCTGCGATTTCTTTATCAGTCATAATGGTCGCTGGGTTACTATTGACGAGGACTACTTCAATGCCTTCTTCACGGATTGCTTGACAAGCTTGTGTTCCTGAATAGTCGAATTCTGCCGCTTGTCCGATGACGATAGGACCTGATCCTATAACTAAAACTTTTTTGATGCTATTATCTCTAGGCATTTAATTTTCCTCCTTGCATTACAGTAATAAATTCTTCAAAAATATGGGCTGTGTCAGTAGGTCCTGGACACGCTTCTGGGTGGAATTGTACGCTGTAGATATCTAAATCTTTGAAGTACATTCCCTCTACAGTTTGGTCATTCATATTACGGTGTGTTACTGTTGCCCCTTCTGGCATCTCAGATACATAGTAATTATGGTTTTGAGATGTGATATATACGCGGTTTGTAATAAAGTCTTTTACTGGATGGTTACAGCCATGGTGACCAAATTTAAGTTTTCCTGTGTTCCCGCCTGTTGCAAGGCAAATCAGTTGGTGACCAAGGCAAATTCCTGTGATTGGTTTTTTACCGATAAATGATTTTACCATTTCAACTGTTTCTGGGACATCTTTTGGGTCCGCAGGTCCATTTGATAAGAAAAGTCCATCGGGATTGACTGCTGCAACTTCCTCAGCTGTTGCGTTATATGGGAATACTGTCATTTGACAGCCAAGAGCTTCAAATGAACGTAAGATATTGGTTTTAATTCCACAGTCAATAACTGCAATATGTGGTTTTGTTTCACCTTTTACTTTTTTGCCTGCAATTTCATATTTCTCTTTTGTTGTCACCTCTGGCACTGCTGATGTATTGTTAAAGGCATCGATTTTCATTTTTATCTGACTTGGTGTTAGCTCTCTCACCGCAATGATGGCACGCATTGTTCCATGATCTCTAAGTACTTTTGTAAGGGCTCTTGTATCAATGCCTTCAAGGCCAATTACCTTTTGTGATTTTAAGTAACCATCTAATGTAAGTTCACATCTAAAATTATTTGGGTAATCACTTTTTTCTCTCACAATAAGTGCTCTTGTATGTGCTTTGTGACTTTCCATATCATCTAGGTTAATCCCGTAGTTCCCAATAAGTGGGTAGGTCATCACAACCATTTGACCATAATAAGATGGGTCTGTAAGTATTTCTTGGTAGCCTGTCATCCCTGTATTGAATACGACTTCACCAATTGTTTCTTTTAAGTACCCAAAGGCTTTCCCTTCAAATACCATGCCGTTTTCTAAGATTAATTGTGCCTTCATTAACGCATCACTCCTTGTAAATCATCTCTCATGGCAATTACTGCTTTTTTAGAAGCAATCGCAAATTCTTTTTCTGTCAGTTCGCTATCTTTTTTATAGGCTGCGATGATACCTCTTGAAGAGTTTACGATAATACCATTTCCATCCTTGTCAAAATAGTCTTTAAGGTCAGAGGCTTTTCCGCCTTGTGCGCCATAACCTGGTACTAAGAAGAAAGTGTGTGGCATTCTTTTTCTAAGTTCCATGCCTTGTTCTTTATAAGTTGCACCTACTACGGCACCAATACGGCTATAACCCATTGTACCCATTGTGAGTTCGCCCCACTTGCTTACAAGATCCGCAGCCTTGTCATAAACTGGAATACCCTCTGTGATTAAATCTTGAATTTCTACACCACTTGGATTACTTGTTTTGACTAAGATAAATAAACCACGGTCATATTTGTTACAAGCATCAATAAATGGTTCAATGCCATCAAAGCCCATATAAGGATTAAGTGTTACTGCATCTTCTTGCCATAAATCAAAATGCATATCTTCTACATCTACCCCTGCAATATGACCTGCATAAGCTGCTGCTGTAGAAGCAATATCTCCTCTTTTAATATCTCCAATGACTACAAGTCCTTTTGATTTTGCATATGCGATGGTTTCAATATAAGCTCTAAGACCTTCAAGACCATATTGTTCATACATGGCAATCTGTGGTTTCACTGCTGGAATAAGTGGTGAAACTTCATCTAAAATGCCTTTGTTAAATTTTAAGAACATTTCTGCCACAGCTTTAGGTGTTTTACCGTAAGTTTCAAGCATTTCTTCCTTTATAAATGTAGGAATCATAGCATAAGTAGGGTCTAAACCTACAACTGTTGGATTTTGAACCTCTTTGATTTTTTGAATTAAGTGATCAATCATTTTCTCTATCTCCTTCTTAGCTTATATTGGGACGCGTCGTCATCCTGTTTTTGAATCTTTATACATTTTAATTAATAATTATTCTATCATTTTTCAGGAACTTTTCAATACTTTTTGTTTTATTATGCATTTTTTCGATAAATTACTCGACCATTTACAATTGTATAAGCTACATCGCCTGTCACAGACATACCACCAAATGGTGTATTTTTGCTTTTGCCAACAAACGTACTTGGATCTATTGTATAAGTTACATCTGGATCTAAAACAGTAATATCTGCCACTTTTCCAACACTAATATCACCTTTATCAATGCCTAAAATTTTAGCTGGTGTACTACTCATTCGTTCAATTAATGTCATTGGTGATATAAGTCCTGATTTTACAAGTTGTGTATGGCTTACTGCAAAGCTTGTTTCAAGGCCTACAATCCCGAATGGTGCTGCTTCAAACTCTACATTTTTTTCATCATAATGATGTGGTGCATGGTCTGTAGCGATAGCATCGATGATTCCTTCTTGAATCGCTACCTTCATAGCCTCTACATCTTCTTTTGTACGCAATGGTGGGCTCATTTTTTTATTTGTATCATAGTCACCTAAAATGCTATCATCTAATGTGAAGTAATGTGGTGCTGTTTCAGCTGTTACATTAATGCCTTGCATTTTTGCAAAACGAATGATTTCAATACTCCCCTTTGTACTAATATGGCAAAGGTGTAATTTCACGCCTGTGTATTTTGCAAGTAAAATATCTCTTGCTACAATAATCTCTTCTGCTTCTCTTGGAATGCCTTTGATGCCAAAGAGCTGTGCATTTTCACCAGCATTCATAGCCCCACCTGTTAAGCTACGTTCTTCTGTATGTGACATGATTGGAATATTAAATGGTTTTGCATATTGCATAGCTTTTTTCATAAGACCTGCATTTTCTACCGTTTTGCCATCTTCACTTAAAGCACAAATACCGTGTGCCACCATTTTTCCAATATCCGCAAGTGTTTCTCCTGCTTGGTCTTTTGTAATGGCACCAATTGGTAGTACATTAACGCCATTTGCTTTAGCTGCCATAGCGTTGATGTATTCTACCACACATTCATTATCAATGACGGGTTTCGTATTTGGCATACAACATACTGTTGTAAATCCCCCCTTTGCAGCAGCTGCTGCGCCACTTGCAATATCTTCTTTATGTTCAAAGCCTGGTGCTCTAAAATGAACATGTAAATCAATAAGGCCTGGTACAACCCATTTGCCTGTCGCATCAATTGTTTCATCTGCTTGCCATGCTGTTTGCTCACCAATGTGAATTACTTTCCCCTCTTCTACCCAAAGATCTGTTTTTGCCTCAAAGTTTGTGTTTGGGTTAATAACTGTCCCGTTTTTAATACAAAGTTTCATTTTTATGCTCTCCCTTCACGTAGTAACTCTAAAATTGCCATTCTTACAGCAACACCATTTGTCACTTGCTCATCAATTACTGATACATTGCTATCAATCAGTTCTGGCATTAATTCTATACCACGATTAACTGGTGCTGGATGCATTAAAATCGCATCTTCTTTTGCCAAGGCAAATGTTGCTTCATCTAGACCATAAATTTGGCTATACTCTCTAAGATTTGGGAAAAGACCACCTTTCTGTCTTTCTAACTGAATACGTAATGCCATCACCACATCTGCATCTTTAACCGCTTTCTTGATATCATTAGTAACTTTGCAACCTAAGGCTTCCATGCTTTTGGCTGTCAATGTACCAGGACCTGCAAGTGTTACCTTTGCCCCAAGTTTATTGAGACCAAAAACATTTGACCTTGCCACACGACTATGGGCAATATCCCCAATAATCGTTACTTTTAAGTTTTCAAAGCCACCCTTCTTCTCATATATTGTATAAAAATCTAATAAGGCTTGTGTAGGATGTTCATTTGCACCATCACCTGCATTGATTACTGAAGCTTTCACATTCTTAGCTAAAAGATGAGGTGCACCGCTCATGCTATGTCGTAGTACCATAAACTCTGTACCCATGCGATCTAAGGTAATTCCTGTATCTACTAAAGTTTCACCTTTTTTCACACTACTTGTTGCAACGCCTAGGTCTAAAACGCTAGCCCCCATGTATTTCCCTGCTGCTGTAAAAGCCATTCTTGTACGTGTACTGTTTTCATAAAACAGCGTCATCATGGTTTCACCATTTAAGTCATTTCGCTTTGGGGCCTTGCCTTCTACTATGGCTTTCATGCCTTCCGCACGATTTAAGATCATCATAATTTCTTCTTTTGATAAATCTCTAATACCCAATAAGTCTTTTCTACCTAGCATCCTGCACCATCCTTCTGATTACTTAAAATTTTTAAAAAATATTTTTATTTAAAAAAATTTAAGGTCATTTTTTGTAACTTTAATTTTTACAAAAAGAAAAGGCAACAATAGGAAGTCCTATCATTGCCTTTTTGCTCTACCTCAAATATATATTTTGCTAGACTAAGCCCTAGTCAAACTAGTTGCAAGCTATTAAAATACATATGTATTATCATTATCTATTTAATTTCAATATAAATCTATTGCATAAAATCTTGTAGTAACCTAAATAAGATTAGCTTATGATTTTATAGACTGATTGCATTAAATAATTTTTTCTCCTTTTTGGTCTCTCTGTACCAAGCTTAAAGGCAATTATTAACTTTATTATTTGATTTTGTCATCAAATTCTTAACTACACATACTTTATCACTGTTTTTATACAGTGTCAATATATTCTACATATTTATTTTTTATTCTTCAACTTGTCCTAACATCTGATAAATTTTATAAAAATCCAACTTAGATGCTGTCGTATAGCTTGTCTTATCTAAGTCTCCTACAACGATAGTTTCTTCATCTCCTGCAAGTGGTGACGGAATGCCATTGGTGTATTTAATATGATGGCTTAATGTATTTTGGTCTTTATCTACCATTTTGATAATCTCAATTTCATCTGCATAACCAAGGGCTAATGCTGCACTTGGAAATGGTTCACCCTTCCAAGACATACGCAAACCATACATACTTATATTGGTATTTGAAATCGCACTAATCTTATAAAGGTCTTTCACTTGATTCTCGCTTAACATATGAAACTCATCCACCACAATATAATCATAATTGCTAGAAATAATTTCGCTTACATTCATTGCTTCATCTGGCATTAAGAGCATATCTGCCTTTACTTTATCTTTAATTAATCGACTACAGATAAAGCCTCCATCTCTCGTGTCTAATGCCGGTTTAAGGACTAATGTTCTTAAATTTCTAATCCTTAAGTTTTGAACTTCTGCAATGGCTCTGGCAGACTTTGAAGAACCCATTACACCCACTGTCACTTTAAAAAAACCCATGACCTTGTCTCCTTTTTTAATGAATTATTGCTTATAGCATTATACTATACAAACCTATGAATTTAAATCCTTGACATACGCCAAATCCTTATATTCTAGTTGCATAACTTCTGCCTCATCTAATGCTACAATATATCTCAAAAGCCTTCTACGCATACTTTCATCAGTAACCTCAGCTTTGATTTTTTGACGCAATTGACCTAGTTTCTCCACATATTCAGCGAAATCTTCATCATATCTTTCTTCTAACTCCTGTCTAATTTTAGCAGCTAATGCCGGACTATTGCTCCCTGTCGAAACAGCAATCACAAGATTGCCTCTTTGCAAGCTACTGGGCACAATAAAGCTAGATAATGCCTCATCTGTTGCCACATTACAAAGTACATGATGTTTCTTACAATATATGCCAATTCTGCTATTACATAGCTTATCACTAGTTGCTGCTATTACTAAAGAAAACGCCTTACAATAACTTTCTAAGTACTTTTCTTCAAAACTTGCGGAAATCCTTTCTATAGGAAGTTCTTCTAACTCTGGTGCAAACTTTTCACTTAAAACCGTTACCTTTCCGCCATAAGCAAGTAAACTCTTCACTTTACGACACGCTACTTCTCCGCCGCCTATAACCAAACATTTAAACTGACTTAAATCCAACATCAAAGGATAATACATCTTTTCACCTTCTTCTCTTCCCTCCTGTACCACTTATCTTAAATATTTATTTTAAATAAGTGGTATCATTTAACGATTCAATCACTGCAAAGCCATCTGTAACGCTTACGGTACTTATGCTGGCATTATCTATCTTGAAGTGCCAATGCAAACTTTCATTACCTGCTATAAACTCCGAAAGCATACTACGAATGGTCCCTGCATGGGCGCATACTACCACAACGCTATTTTCATGGCTAATGCTCACTTCCTGCAACCATTTTGCCATACGCGTATGTGCCATCACTAAGCTTTCTCCGCCTGGATAACAATAATGATCCTTTTCCTTAAGCATCTTCGTCACTTCATCCGGATAATGTTTTTGAATCCAGCTAAAGTTCTTTCCTTCAAAATCACCAAAGTGAATTTCCTTTAATGCACCTACCACTTCTATATTAGCCTGCTTTAATTCTGCTAAAGGCTGCAATGTTTCATAAGCACGCTTAGAGCTACTTGCATAAAAATAATGGATTGCTGTCTCTTTTAAATATTCTCTTAAAGCAATTGCTTGCTGCTCGCCCACCTTGCTCAGCGGCGTTTCTACAAAGCCTGCAAGTACCCCTTGCTCATTTGCCATAGTTTGTCCATGGCGTATTAAAATCCATGTGATCATTGTATCCCCCTACTTGCGTATTTTTATACTCTCTCTATTTTAAGTTGATTTTTATATTTTTCAAGGACTGTCTTCCCAAGAAATACTTGTTTTTTTACTTCACCGTTCAAATGGTGCAATTAGTTTTTGATTCTTTCATCATAAATCTGAAAAATTAAAACGTAAATCCCATCTATTTTTAGCATTTTTTAAATATCATTTTTAAACAAACCCTTTATTATTGGGATTTGTTGTTTTTTCTTAATAATAACTATTTTCATACAAATAAATAAGACCTATTTTTTTCTTGCATTTCAATCCTCTTTATGTTAACTTATTATTATCAAATAACGTCAAACAACATACAACATGCGTTCACTACCATGGTTGACTTGAAATATATTTCGGAGGATTACATAATGAAAAAACTTTCAACAACATCCAAAACACTCCTTGCTTTAGTTTTAGGTGCTGTGTTTGGGATTATTCTTTCTAATATACCGGAAAACTGGTTTACACAAACTGTTTTATTAGAGGGTATCTTAAAACTATTCGGAACCGGATTCCTAAATGCTATTAAATTAGTCGTTGTTCCTTTAGTATTCGTTTCAATCGTTTATGCAACTGCCTCTTTAGATGACCTAAAAAAAGTAGGCCGTATCGGCGGCAAAACCTTTGTATTTTATACTTTAACAACAGCCCTTGCAATCATACTCGCTTTAGGTGTAGGTGCTATTGTCAAACCAGGTATCGGTGTCGATCTTGCGCTTCTTAAAGCCAACGAAGTGGCAACCACACCAACTGCAACAAGTGTTAATTTTATTGATACATTATTAAACATGATTCCAACAAATATTTTCTCAGCTTTTTCAGAAGGTAACATTTTGGGCATTATCTTCTTCGCCATTTTATTAGGTCTTAGTATTACAATGGTGGGTGAAAAAGCAAAACCATTACTTATTTTATTTGAATCAGGTAATGAAGTACTTTTAAAACTTGTACAAGTTATTATGAAATTTGCACCTTATGGGGTATTTGCACTACTCGCAACTACTTTTGCAAACTTTGGTTTCTCAGCACTTGTACCACTTATTAAATATGTACTTACTGTACTTTTAGGCTTAGCCTTACAGTTTCTTGTGGTTTATATGGGCATGCTATTTTTCATCGGAAAATTACGCCCAACAAAGTTTATCAAAAAGTTTGCCCCTATTTTCAACATTTGTTTATCAACCTCTTCATCAAGTGCAGCGCTTCCTTTAGCCTTAGAACACTCTGAAGCTTCATTCGGCGTTTCTAAAAAAGTAAGTTCATTTACGCTCCCACTTGGTGCAACTATCAACATGGATGGTACAGCCATTATGCAAGGGATTTCAGTTATGTTCATTGCACAAATTTACGGCATTCACCTTGGACTTAATGATTATGTAATGGTTATTCTTTCAGCCGTTCTTGCCTCTATTGGTACAGCTGGCGTTCCTGGTGTTGGTATGATTATGCTCACCATGGTACTTGCATCTGTTAACTTACCGCTTGAAGGCATTGCACTCATTATGGGTGTAGATCGTATCATTGATATGTTCCGTACTGCTGTTAACGTAGCTGGTGATAATGTTTGTACAATCTTAATCGCTAAGAGTGAAAATGAGTTTAATGCGGAAACTTATAATCAAGAATCAGCATAGTCATACAATTAAAATTAAAAACCAACTATCTTACGCTATAAGATAAATTAAAATAGGAGGTACCTGAGAAAGGTACCTCCTATTTTGACATTTATATGAATAACATCGTTAGCATTTTGACAGCGAAGGCTACTAGCCAAGCGATGACACATTGAATCATAACAATTGAAATCGCCCAACTTGTGCCCAATTCGCGTTTAACGGCTGCTATAGCAGCTACACAAGGTGTATATAACAATGAAAACACTAAAAACACTAAGGCTGTAAGCGGTGTAAACATACCATTTAATGCCTGTGTTGTTCCGCCTAAAAGCACTGTTAATGTACTGACAACACTTTCTTTCGCTGTAAACCCTGTAATAAGGGCTGTAGAAATACGCCAGTCATCAAAACCTAAAGGTGCAAATACAGGTGCAATAAAACCGCCTAATAAGGCAAGCATACTCTCACTTGAATTTGTCACCACATTCAGCCTTGTATCAAAGGTCTGTAAGAACCAAATGATAATAGAAGCAATGAAAATGATAGTAAAAGCTTTTGTAATAAAATCTTTTGCTTTATCACCTATAAGTCGAACTACACTTTTAGGACTTGGCAGCCTATAGTTAGGAAGTTCCATAACAAAGGGGACTGGTGCACCTTTAAACTTACTGCCATTTAAAATAAGTGCAAATAAAATTGCTACGATAATACCTGTAAAATACAAGCCAATCATAACAAGCACTTGGTATTTAGGGAAAAATGCTGCTGTAAACAATGCATAAATCGGAAGTTTAGCAGAACAGCTCATAAATGGTGTCAACATAATGGTCATTTTTCTATCCCGATCTGATGGCAATGTACGCGTTGCCATAATGGCAGGTACTGAACATCCGAACCCTATAAGCATCGGCACAAAACTACGTCCTGAAAGTCCTATTTTACGAAGCAGCTTATCCATAACAAAAGCAATTCTTGCCATGTAACCGCTATCTTCTAAAATGGATAAGAAGAAAAATAAGGTCACAATAATTGGTAAGAAGCTTAATACACTACCCACACCTGCAAAAATTCCATCAATAATTAAAGAATGTACAACCGGATTAATGCCATACCAAGTTAGTCCAGTATCACATAAGTTAGTAAGCGCCTCAATCCCCCATTCCATCGCAGTAGACAACCATGCCCCAATAACACCAAAGGTTAACCAAAAGATTAATCCCATAATCCCTATAAATACTGGAATTGCCGTATACTTTCCAGTCAGCACTTTATCTATAGCAACACTTCTTTTATGTTCTTTACTTTCATGAGGTTTAACAACCGTCTCCTCACATACCCTTTCAATAAAATTAAAACGCATATCTGCCAGCGCTGCCAAACGGTCTTTTCCACTTTCTTCTTCCATTTGCAAAATAATATGTTCCAATGTCTGTTTTTCATTTTCATCTAATCCTAGTGTTTCTAAAATCAGCGGATCACCTTCTACTAACTTAGTGGCTGCAAATCGCCCTGGCAAGCCTACCTTTTTAGTGTGGTCATCAATTAAATGCAAAATAGCATGAATACATCTATGTACTGCACCTGTATCTAAACCTGTATCTTCACAAAAATCCATACGCCCTGGCTGCTCTTGGTACTTTGCTACATGAATAGCATGTTCCACGAGCTCATCAATACCTTCATTTTTAGCAGCCGCAATAGGAATAACCGGAATCCCTAGCAACTCTTCCAGCTGATTAATATGAATTGTTCCCCCATTTTCCTTCACTTCATCCATCATATTAAGGGCCAATACCATAGGTACATCTAATTCCATAAGTTGCATTGTTAAATATAAATTTCTTTCAATATTCGTGGCATCTACAATATTAATAATCCCCTTAGGCTTACCTTCTAATATAAATTCTCTAGTTACAATTTCTTCACTTGTATAAGGCGACAACGAATAAATGCCTGGTAAGTCTGTGACATTGCTACGACTATATCCTCTAATTTTTCCATCTTTCCGGTCCACTGTCACCCCTGGAAAGTTGCCAACATGTTGATTAGAACCTGTTAACTGATTAAACAATGTGGTTTTCCCGCAATTTTGGTTACCCACTAAAGCAAATGTCAATATTTCATTATCTGGCAACGGCGCTCCTTGCTTTTTCACGTGGTATTTACCCATTTCTCCTTTGCCGGGGTGTTCAATAGCTTTAACTCTTGTGTTATCCTTTGTATTTCTTTCATGTGCATTATGAACATCCATTAGTGTAATATACGCTGCATCTTCCTTACGTATTGTCAGCTCATAACCTCTCACACGAATTTCTATCGGATCACCCATAGGTGCAACCTTCATCAATGTAATTTCTGTTCCTGGGGTTAACCCCATATCGAGTATGTGCTTCCTAAGGCTCCCATCACCACACTGTACTGCTTCAATTATTGCATCTTTCCCTACCTCTAAGTTTGCTAATGTCATTTTTTCTTTCTCATTCACTTATGCTCACCTACTTATGCAATGAATATGTTTCTCATTTAAATATTACGCCTAACTTTGCTAATTGTAAACGTCTATCATGATACATTTTTTTATTAATCAAAATATTTTAGCCATATAGATAATTAATTAGTTATCTATATGGCTAAAATCTAACGGTTTTGTAATAAGTTATAAAGCATCACCATAGCATCCGCTTTCGTTAATAGCTCTTCAGGTGCAAATTTATCTGCCTTATTATCTAAAATATTTAAACCATAAGCAACTGCAACATAGCCTTTTAACACTTCATTTACTTTTTCATCTTTATAGGGATACTCATAAATATCACTTCGCATTGCTAGCTTTTTGTAAGATGTGGCATTAATTATATATTTTATACCTTCTCCTCTTCTCAGCTGTTTATCAGGTGCTTTTTCACTTTCTTCGAGTAAACCTTGTCTTAAGGCAATCTCATATGTTTGTGTATCTCCTTCAAACCAAGCTGTTGCCTGTTCTAATAATCTTAATAGTTCTTGCTGTGTAATGGCTTCATCAGGCTTTAGCATTGGCCCTTCAAGATAAATTCCACTGTTATAAAGCTTTTTAATAATTTCTTCTGCCTTATTACCTTTAATATCTGTATAAAAGCTACTTGTAGCAGATGCAATCTCCTGCCCTTGCCAGTCAAGCATCTTACCACTAAAAGCATCAAAAAGATTACACCTTGGCTCTATCCCATAAACAAGTGCATAAGTATGTTCTCCTGTCTGCATATAGCAAAGCTTCAGTCCTATATTTTTCACAACATTTTCTTTACTTAATATTCCTTCTCGAGATGGAAACAAAATATTTTTATCCCAATTCACATTATAGCTAATAACCTCATTTAAAGCCGTACTATAAGTAATCTCAATCCCCTCATCACATACTGGAATCCCCTTATACATTCTTGTGAACGTAAGGTTTTGGAGATTTTTATTATATGCATTCATCGTGTTGCTTGTAAAACTTACTGCACTACTCTGCTCTGGACTTACCTCTTGAACAAAGGCCTGTGCTTGCTCCTTAGTCCACTTTTCTCCTACCTCTTTTCGGTCATCATTATAAATATAATAATTATAGGAATACAGTTCTCCAGTCTTTGCATCACAAGATATATCTGTCTCTGCCACTATTTCATCATCTTCTTTAATACCTAGATTCATATAGCGGCGATTTCCAAAACTATCCTTTTGTACACTTGTATTTAAAACACTCATAGCTTTTAATGCAGGAAAATATGTGCTCATTTTCTTCTTAATTGTTTCAACAGACATATAATCTTTTGTCTCTTCCACTGCTTCCTTCTCAGCAGGTGAAAGTGCTTCTGATTCCGCTTTTATACTTTCAGCAGCACCCATTCCCTCATCCTTCGCCCCTCCTGCATAGACTCTTTCTTCATCTCTATATGCCTTTATCTTTTCACCAGTTTTGGCACTAATTGCCACCTCATCATCCTCTATAGAATACGCTAAAAAAGCGCGTTTCGTTTCCATATTATCAAAGTAGGTGTGATACCCTAGTGGCAAGCCAATTTTAGATAAATAAAGAGACTGTGCCTTCACTTCTGTAAAGGCAGGCACAGAAGTGTCATATTGGGCACTGCTGTCAAATTTAAAGCCATTAAAATTCTCAATTATACCGCTTTCTTTATCCACCGAAATACTTACTACACGGTTATATACTTTAACCCCCTCATGCGTTAAATAAAAATCAAAATCATAATCTTCCCTGCTAGTTGGTAACTGTAAATCAGAAACTGCTAAATCCTCTGCATACTCTGGCACCACTTTTTTCAAGAAATCTTCTGCTATCTGCTTTGCTTCCTCTACATCAATCTGAGCTAATTGACTATTTGAGCTATTTTCCTCATCCTTAGAATGATAATAGCTTAAAATATTTCCCTCACTTGTACATGAAATATCCATAGACTCATTATGGTCTTTACGATGCCATGATAAATTCCATGTGTCATCATATAAATTATAATTAAACTCAGAAAGCTCACTCGGTATTTCTATCTTGTCTTTTACACACATAATAATATTTTCAAGCTGGCTACTTGTTTCATTTGCCCAACATGCCTGTGGTTGTAACAAACTACAAGCAATTAAAGCAATCACTAGTCTTCGTTTCATTTTTCTCCCCACTTTCATCTATTATTTATTCATAACGAATATATTTTAATTTTCTTACTATACTCGTTATTTTACGCTTTTAGACGCAAACATAAAACCTTATGTTCCCTCTTGTAATCTAAATGTATTATATTTGTTTCTTACTTAATAGGTATATAAAAAAAGAAAGCACCTCATACTAAAATAGTAGCTAGACATTAACACAAAGAGGTGACTATTTATGACTTTAACAGAAAAAGAAACAACCACTATTAAAGATTTACAATCCCAAGAAGAAATCTGTATTCAAAAATATGGGAAATACGCACAAGAGGCAAAAGATCCTGTTTTAAAAGATCTTTTTAACACCCTTAAAGCAAAAGAACAAGAACACTATCAGTCCTTACAGCAAGTGTTAAATGGCACCGTTCCTAGTTGTGATTGTAATGATGAAGACGGCAAAAACTATCAACCTGCAGCAACTTATACACAAGGCACACAGTCTGATGATAAACAACATGATTGCTTTTTAGCCACCGATTCCATTGGTACAGAAAAAATGGTCTCTAGTGACTATAATTCTGATGTCTTTGCCTTTAGTAATTCTGATATCCGTAAATTATTAGCCGATATCCAAATCGAAGAACAAAATCATGCTGAAATGCTCTATCATTACAAACAAGTAAACGGTATGTCCTAATTCCTAAGACAACCAAAATGAGAGTACCTTATCATTCTTCCTGATAAGATACTCTCATTTTTATTGGAACTAAATAAATTTATTTAGTTGGTACCATATTTTTATCTTTTAATACTACATCATGTGCTCCGCCCTCTACAATACTTACAGAAGAAACTAATGTAATTTTAGCTTTTTCTTGTAATTCAGGAATGGTTAATGCACCACAGTTGCACATGGTTGAACGGACTTTACTTAAAGTAACTGCTAGATTATCATGTAAGCTTCCTGCATAAGGTACATATGAATCTACACCTTCTTCAAATGAAAGCTTAGCTGCACCACCCATATCATAGCGTTGCCAGTTTCTTGCCCTAGCTGACCCCTCTCCCCAGTATTCTTTCATATAATTGCCATTTACAAGCACTTTATTCGTTGGACTTTCATCAAAACGAGAGAAGTAACGCCCTAACATACAGAAGTCACACCCCATAGCAAGTGCTAATGTAATATGATAGTCATGCACAATTCCTCCATCAGCACAAATAGGAATATAAACACCCGTTTCTTCAAAATATTCATCTCTTGCTTTTGCTACTTCAATAACAGCTGTCGCTTGTCCACGACCAATTCCTTTTGTTTCACGCGTGATACAGATTGAACCCCCACCAATACCGATTTTAATAAAATCAGCACCTGCTTCAGCTAAAAATCTAAACCCATCACGGTCAACAACATTACCTGCCCCTACCTTTACGCTATCCCCATATTTCTCACGAATATAGGCAATGGTCATTTGTTGCCATTCTGAAAAGCCTTCTGAAGAATCGATACATAAAACATCTGCACCTGCTTCAATTAATGCTGGAACACGCTGCGCATAATCACGTGTATTAATACCCGCCCCTACAATATAGCGTTTAGAGGCATCCAAAAGTTCATTTGGATTTTCTTTGTGAAACTCATAATCTTTACGAAATACAAAAGAAACAAGTCTTTGATTTTCATCTACAATAGGTAAGGCATTAATTTTGTGATCCCATATAATATTATTCGCATCACTCAGCGTAATACCTTCTTTAGCATAGATGAGCTTTTCAAGTGGTGTCATAAATTCTTTAACCTTTGTATTCATCTCTAAGCGACTAATACGATAGTCCTTACTTGTCACCATTCCCACTAACTTACCACTTGATGACCCATCCTCAGTTACAGCTACTGTTGTATGCCCTGTTTTTTCTTTTAAAGCAATAATGTCTGCTAAGGTTGCCTCTGGACTCACATTAGAATCACTTGGTACAAAACCAGCCTTATAACTCTTAACACGCTTTACCATATTGGCTTGTTCTTCAATTGTTTGAGAACCATAAATAAAAGAAATGCCACCTTCTTTTGCAAGGGCAATTGCCATGGTATCATTTGAAACAGATTGCATAATCGCAGAAACAAGTGGAATATTCATAGAAAGTGCAGGCTCTTCGCCCTTTTTAAACTTTACAAGCGGTGTTTTTAAAGATGCATTTGCAGGAATGCACTCCTTTGATGAATATCCAGGAACCAATAAGTACTCACTAAAAGTATGAGAAGGTTCATCATAATAGTATGCCATTGTATTCACTCCTTAAAATATTTTATCTAAAAGTATATCCCTTTTTATTATCAAAAACAATATTATTTTATAAAATTAAATATTTTTATTTACTATTTTCTACTTTTAACTTATAATCGTTACAACAGTTGACATATTTAATTACAGAAAAGAGGAATATTATGGGAGAATCTACTTTACAACAAAATACTACTTGTACTTTAACACTACTTGGAGAAAACACTTATTTAGAACATAACTTTTCACCTGATTTTCTCCTTAACCTTATTAACACAAACACAAGTCTTACCTTTACCTCACAAAAAAAATTACAAGATTTACTTGCAAATAATCCAAGACTTAGTAAAGTTAAATCTTCACTTACACATATTACACTTCTGACAAGCTTACATAATGATGGCAAACGTTTTTTATGGGTTTATAATGAAAGCCCTAGTGATGTGCATCTCATCTTACCAACCTCTGTGCTTTCTTTGTTAGGCCACTATATTATCTATGATGTTTTAGCGCAAAAAGAGGTAAGCTTCATTGAACAGACTTTTACTTTTAATTTACCTCCTCATGAATTGCGTTTATTCCAAGTTATCTAAAATAAAAAGTGTATAAAACTAGTCTAAAAAAGCTAGTTTTATACACTCTTTATTTTATAATTATACATTTACCTGTATTTTACTTGGTACACAAGTTGAATGTCTCACCACAAGGCTAACATCTAATACAACCTCACTTGTGCTCCCTTCTTCCATATGTTTTAATGCACTTGCTACACATGTTTTACCTAATAAAGCTGCATCTTGATCGATTGTTGTAAGAAGCGGCTGACTAATAACTGCCACTGTACGGTTATCATATCCTATAATCGAAATATCTTCTGGCACGCGGATACCTTGTTCCTTTAAGAATTTCAAAATCCCCGTAGCTACTACATCATTAGCCGCTACTATGGCATCTACTTCTATCATTTGTGTAATAAGCTCTCTTGCTATTTCATAACCATCTTGCCATCTATAACCAGAAAGTTTTACAAGTTCTGGCCTAAACTCAATATGTTCTTCTGCTAAAGCCTTTTGATATCCTTGAAATCGGCTCATAGATACATAAAAACCACGATACTCATCTTGCAGTGCCATAAACTCCTCAAAACTCATAATCGGTTTTTCTAAATCATGAATAGGTCCTAAATAAACAATCTTTTTACGTCCCAATCTTGCTAAATATTTTGTTGCTAAATAACCTGCCTTTTCATTATCAAAATAAACTTTTGAAAATGTTTCATCTTTTATTTGACGTCCACCTATTACTACAGGAATCTTCTTATATAGAGGTATTTCATAAATACTTTCAATCGTTGCAATAGGATAATAAATTAAAGCACTAATAGATGTTTTTGCTAGTGCTTCTAAGTTTTCTCTTTCTCTAGCTTGTTTACCAAAACTTGAACGAATTAATAACTCATAACCATTTGCACTTGCAACCTCCATAATTCCAGCTATAATTTCTGAATAAAAAGGACTTGCGATTTCAGGAACAATTACACCCATCAAAGGAACTTCTTGTGTGCCATTATGTTTTTTCTTAGTTTTGACCTCATAACCTAATGCCTCTATCGCTGCATAGGTTCTTTGAATTAAATCTTCTTTTACGCTGCCACCATTTAATACTCTTGACACAGTAGCTGGTGATACATTTGCTTTGGCAGCAACATCATTTATTGTAATCTTAGCCATTTTACTTCCTCAATCTATTTGATCTTTATAATTATCTTAATGATTTCACCTCTATAAATGTTAGTGATTCATTGCATTTTCTCTTATAGTATACACGATAAATCTCTAACGGTCTATTTGTAGTATACCCCTCACCATTTGTTTTAATTTTAACATATCATTTTTGTCCTCTTTATTTCTGCATAATATTGAAATTTTCACTTCATTTCCCCCATATCCTTTGAAATATTTCAGTTTAACTATATTTTTTACTTCTTTTTCTTATGAAATTTCATTTTTTACTTGTTAAATAGTTGACATAATATGATTTTTTTCATATACTCTTATTATTAGTTTAAGTTTTAACAAACATAACTTTAATTTTTATACTATAAAATAAACACAACTGGAGGCTATTATGTTAAACACACACTACACAAACTTATTAAGCCCATTAACGATTAAAAGTTTAACTATGAATAATAGAGTTGTAATGACACCAATGGGGACTAACTTTGCAAGTAGTACAGGTGAATTTACAGATGAACATATCAAATATTATGAGCAGCGTGCCAAAGGCGGTACAGGTCTTATTATTGTAGAAAACATTAACATTGACTACCCACTTGGTTCAAATGGTACAACTCAAATTAGAATTGACCATGATCGTTACTTACCAAAATTAAGTAAACTTGCAGATGCTGTACATAAACATGGCGGTAAAATTGCATTACAAATTAACCATGCTGGTGCTTCTGCAGTAAGCACACGTATTGGACAGCAGCCAGCTGCACCATCAACCATCCCTTCTAAAGAAGGCGGAGAAATACCAAGACCTTTGACAATTGATGAAATTCATGACATTGTTAAAAAGTTTGGTATTGCTGCAAGACGTGCTCAAATTGCTGGTTTCGATGCTGTTGAAATCCATGGTGGCCACTCTTATCTTATTGCACAGTTTATGTCACCTCTTACAAATGATCGCACAGATGAATTTGGTGGCAACGTAGAAAATCGTGCACGCTTCTGTAAATTAGTTCTTGAAGAAGTAAGAAATGCAGTTGGTCCTAACTTCCCTATCATCCTCAGAATTTCTAGTGATGAATTCATGGAAGCCGGAAGAACTTTAGAAGATACACTTGAACTTCTTACTTACTTAGATAAAGAAGTTGATATGTATGACGTTTCTGCTGCTGTAAATGATTCTCTTCACTTACAAGTAGATATCATGTCACTTGCTGAAGGATGGCGTGCGCACCATGCAAAAGCTATTAAAGAGAAATTCGGCAAACCAACTATGGCTGTTGGAAGTTTCCGCTCACCAGAAGTGGTTGAAAAAGTTCTTGCAGAAGGTGTCTGTGATCTTGTAGGTATGGGACGCGGACTCATTGCTGAGCCAGAATGGGTTAACAAAGTTGCAGAAGGTAATGAACGATTACTTCGTAAATGTATTTCATGTAATATCGGATGTATTACAAACCGTGTCTTCTTAAATAAACCCATTACATGTACAGTAAACCCTGATCTTATTAATGAAAATGAGTACAAAAGACGTAAAGTAACAAAACCAACTAACGTTGTTGTTATTGGTGGCGGAACTGCTGGTCTTGAAGCTGCTTGCACAGCTGCTGAAGTTGGCTGTACAACAGTTTTACTTGAGAAAAATGAACAAACTGGTGGTCTTGCACGCGAGATTGCAAAATTCCCAGACAAAGATAAAGTACAATTCTTCGTAGATTACCTTGAAGAACGTGCAAAAGACTTAAAGAACCTTTTCGTTTGTACAAATACAATGGCTACAATCGAAAAAGTAGAACAGTTTAAACCAGATATCGTGGTAAATGCAACAGGTTCCGTACCACTTCTTCCACCTATCAAAGGTTTTGCTGAAAACTTAAACAACGATAACGTTTATACAATTACTAAATTACTTGCGAATTTAGATAAGGTCCCTAATATGAAGGGTAAAAAAGTTGTTATCGCTGGTGCAGGTGCTGTAGGTCTTGACTGCGTAGAATATTTCTCTCAGCAAGGTGCACAAGTCACTATTTTAGAACGACTTCCAGTTGTGGGACAAGACTTAGACCCTGTTTCACGTAAAGGAATGCTTGCAGTCATTAAAGAACATGATGTTCAAACACTTACAAGTACTTCTCTTATGGAACTTACTGATAAAGCAATGCTTTGCCAAGATTCAGAAGGCAATGATATAACACTTGAATTTGATCTTGCATGTATCTGTTTAGGTATGCGTGCTGAAAACAGCCACGTTGCTGAGCTTACTGCTCACTTTAATGCAAAAGGCATTAAAGTACTTAACATTGGAGACAGCTTAAGAGCTAGAAAAATCTTAGCTGGTATTGAAGAAGGACGTAATATCCTATTAGAACTTGAAAAACAAGGTCGCTTAACTTACTAATTTCAAGCTAAAAGTTTAGGGCATTAAATTGCCCTTGGCTTTTGCCTTGATTTGATAAATTTTTAACATATTATTTTTAAAGGAGCTTTTTAGCAAAATGCAAAACTCAATTTTCAAAAACAAATTTTTACTTACTGCTCTCGCCATGTATCTAGTTTACTTCGTACATGGTATGGGGGGAATCATTGTAGCACAAAATAAAACAGCCTTAATGGCACAATGGGCAACTGATGCTGCTGGTATTGGTACTGTTATTTCTGCCCTTGGACTTGGACGCTTCATCGTTCTTTTCATCTCAGGTAAATTATCAGATAAATATGGTAGAAGACCTTTCATTCTTTTAGGAATTGTAACTTACATTATCTTCTTCGTAGGAATCTTATTCTCTCCTAACGTACTTGTTGCTTTCATCTGTGCACTTATTGCAGGTATGGCAAACTCATTCTTAGATGCAGGTACTTACCCAGCACTTATGGAATGTTTCTCTGATGCTCAAGGTTCAGCAAGTGTTATGCTAAAAGCGTTCATTTCTGGTGGTTCATCATTACTTCCTATTATGATTAGCTTCTTAGTTGCAAACAATATGTACTATGGTTACTCATTTATCTTTTGTATTGCAGTTTTAGTAGTCTGTGGTCTTGTACTTTTAAAAGCACCGTTTCCAGCTTTCAAAGCTGTAGAATCTACTGCTGAGGCAAAAGTTGAAGTAATCGATGCACCAAAAGCAAATATGTGGATTGAAGGTCTTGCCCTTATTATCATTGGTTTCACAGCAACTACTACTTTCCAAATTATTGCTTCATGGCTTCCAACTTATGCAGAAGGTGCTGCTGGTATGAGTGAGGCATCTGCGAATATGCTTGTAAGTCTTTATAGTACAGGATCTCTACTTTCTGTATTTATAACATCAACATTAGTTGCTAAATGGATTAAACAAGTACGTTTCGTATTCGTTTATCCACTTATTTCACTTGTCATGCTTATCATTCTTTACATGTTCCCAAGTGTAATCATCTGTAAAGTAGCTGCATTTGTTATTGGTTTCACTGCTGCTGGTGGTGTACTTCAATTAGCACTTACATCTATGACAGAATTATTCCCAGCTAATAAGGGAACAATTACAGGTATCGTATATAGTGCATCAAGTATTTCTTCATTTGTTATTCCTGCTTTAACAGGTAAACTTGCAACAATGAATGTAAGCTATATCATTCTTTTAGATATCGCTGTAACAGCTGTTGGTGTACTCCTTGCACTTATTGTTAACTTCCGTTACAATAAGGTAATGAAATAAGCATAATTAAGATTAATTATATATTTAAATACATGGGGGCACTTTATCACGTCATATAATGCTATACATTATATGCTGGATAAGGTGCCCTTTTAATCTAGATTATGCTGCATACTAATTTGAAAATAATAGAAGCTCAACTGGAGGTTTATATGAAATTAAAAAGGTTCTTAAAAACGCCTAAAGATAATAGCAATGCCCTAGCCATACGCATGACCATCGCATTGCTTCTTGCCTTAGTCGTTGGTTTCCTTTTAATCTTTGTAAGGGAAAAACTTATAAGTTCAGGTCACGGTGAGACTTGGACATTTATTAACGCTATTTTTTTCCAAGATATTAGTGTAGAAGAAGGCAGAAATGCCTTAGGACTCTTCTATATTCTTGGGCAACTCTTTATTAATAGCTTGCAACTTATCATTATTCCTATGGTCTTCTCATCTATTGCACTGGCTATGTGCCATATTAGCGATACCAAGAAGCTTGGTCGACTTTCTTATAAGACACTACTTGGCTTTTTAACAACATCTGTGTTTGCATTATCTACTGCAAGTATAATCGGTTATACCGTTTATCGCTTTGGCTTATTTGATGTTACTCTAGAAAGTACTGGAAATGCTGCTGTTGCCACAAGTAGTAATCCACTCATGATTATTTTAGATGCTGTACCAAATAATATTGCAGTTGTCTTTAGCAACAACAGTCGTGTTTTAGCTATTGTCTTCTTAGCTGTAGTCATCGGGCTTTGTATTAACAAATTAGGAGATGATATACAAGTTCTCAAAAAACTTCTAGAAGATTTTAGTAAACTTATCAATGTATTTCTAAACTTTATTATTATTAAGTTTAGCCCTATAGCTGTATTTATTTTAATTACACGTACTTTTGCTGTTTATGGTACTGAGCATCTAAAGCCTGCTCTTGTTTATATTTTAACAACTTGTTTTACGGCTATTTTATATTTAGTGGTAGCTTATCCACTTTATGTTTTTTTAGTGGCACGCCTTAATCCAGTCATCTTCATAAAGAAAATTGCAAAAGTAGGCCTTCTTGCTTTTTCAGCTAATTCTTCTGCTGCTGCACTTTCTTTAAACGAACGTACCACAACGAGTGAATTAGGCGTAGATAAAGATATTGCCTCTTTTATACTACCACTTGGTATGACCATTAATATGAATGGTACCGCCATTACCCAAGTAGTTGCTACAATCTTTATTGCTGCCAGTTCTGGCTATGAACTAACATTCAAAAATATCATTGTTATTGCCGTACTTGCACTTGTAGCTTCAATAGGTACCCCAGCTGCCCCTGGTGCTTCTGCAATTATTTTATTTACAATCTTAAATTCGATGGGCTACAACAACCCAGCAACACTTATTGCCTATTCCCTCATTATTGCCATTAATCGACCTGTAGACATGGTTAATACTAGCCTTAATGTTATAGGAGATGCTGCCACTGCTGTAGTTGTTGCAAATTCTGAAGATGCTTTAGATAAAGATATATATTATTCATAAAAGAAAAGCTAGAGATTTTTACATCTAAAATGTCCTTTACAAAGGGTACATTTTACTAAATGTATACTCTAGCTTTTTTATTATCTATCATGAATTATTTTTAATATACGCAATAAAGTTTTGTACAACTGGAGCAAGCTGTGTATTTTTCATATGTGCCATAAAAATCTGACGATGATACTGAGGTGAAGTAATGTGAATCGCCTTAAGTGGCAGGTGATCTAACGCTTCTGTCTTTGCTACAACAGCTATCCCAAAATGCTGTAGCACAAGCCCTAAAATGGCATTTTCATCTTCTCCTTCGCAAACTACTTGAGGTGTGATCTGCGCAGCTCTAAATAACTTTGCAAGCGCCTTCCCTAGTCCTGAATGCTTATCATATGCTACAATAGGGTAAGGTGCGATATCAGCAAGGGGCATTTCATCTCTTGTAGCTAAGGGATGATTCTCTTGTACCACCACCACAAGTTCTTGTTCGATGATGGGCTCAAACACAATATCCTTTTCATTTTCTACATAAGAGCAAAAGCCCACATCATATTTAGAGGATTTTAACCCCTCTATAATATCTCCTGTAATGCCTTGTTTAAAAGAAAAGGTAATTTCACCATGAGCCTTAACATCCAAAAATTTCCTTACCATAGTTGGTATATAAGAAAAAGCCAAAGGTGCCACATAAGCAAGGTCAATATGCCCTGCTACAGGGCTTGTAAGTTGTTTGATTTTTTTTTGACCGCTTTCTAACATATCTAATGCTTCTTCTACATAACTCAAAAAAATTTTACCATATTTAGTAAGGACAATGTTTCGTCCCTTTTTTTCAAATAAGGCGATGCCTAATTCTTCTTCTAAACTAGAAATGGCATAGCTTAAACTCGGTTGTGATATACTTAACAATTCAGCCGCATAGCGAAAATGTTCCACTTTAGCCACTGTTTTAAAATAATAAAGTTGGTTTAAGTTCATATTTTATAGTACTCCTAGATGTTTTTTATAGTGTATCACTTTTGATAGATAATTTCTATCAAAAATACAAAAAATAAGTATTAGATTTATCAAATCAATAAAGTTATAATCTACTTATAAGAGAAAACGTTAATTTTTTAACCAATCTATAACATATAAATATTATTATCTCAAAAGGAGATCTACTTATGAAAAAAATCGTTGAAGTTAGAAATATTAAATTAGGCGAAGGCATGCCTAAAATCTGTGTACCACTTGTTGGTAAAACAAATGAAGAACTTCTTGTAGAAGCGACTAGCTTAAAAGAACTTAAACTTGATATCGTGGAATGGCGTATTGACCACCATGAAGATGTTGAAAATATTGAAAAAATGAAAGAAACTTTAGCATTACTTAGAGATGCCCTTGGTGAAACACCTCTTTTAGTTACATTTAGAAGTAAAAAAGAAGGTGGTGAGCGTGAGGTAAGTACGGCTTACTATGCACAGCTCAATAAAGAAATGGCTAATACAGGTATGGCTGATATAATTGACGTAGAACTTTTCACTGGTGACGAAATCGTTAAAGAAATCGTTGACTTTGCACATAGTAAAAACGTAAAAGTTGTTATGTCAAATCATGATTTTGATAAAACACCAACTCAAGCAGAAATCGTAAGTCGTCTTTGCAAAATGCAAGAATTAAATGCTGACCTTCCTAAAATTGCAGTAATGCCACAAAATACTGATGATGTTTTAACACTTTTATGTGCAACAAATGAAATGGCTACAAAACATGCTGACCGCCCAATCATTACAATGTCTATGGCAGGACTTGGTGTAATTAGTAGACTTGCTGGTGAAACATTTGGATCAGCACTTACATTTGGTGCTGCAAAAGTAGCTTCCGCACCAGGTCAAGTGCCAGTCGGTGAACTTTCTGAAGTACTTAATATCTTACACAAAAGCAAATAATTAATTTTATAATCATTTTAAAACATACTATATAAACACCTTGGAGGACATAAATCATGGCAGAAAGAATTACAGGACATACAGAACTTATTGGATTAATCGCAACACCTATTAGACACTCAAGCTCACCAAAAATGCATAATGAAGCATTTGCTAAATTAGGACTTGACTATGCTTATCTCGCTTTCGAAGTAGGTAATGAAGAACTCGAAGCTACTGTTAAAGGCTTTAGAGCAATGAATGTGCGTGGCTACAATGTTTCTATGCCAAATAAAACAGTTATTCACAACTACCTTGACAAACTTTCACCAGCAGCTGAAATGTGCGGTGCTGTTAATACAGTAGTAAATGACAATGGCGTACTTACAGGGCATATCACAGATGGTACAGGCTACATGCGTTCATTACAAGATGCTAATATCGATGTAATCGGCAAAAAAATGACACTAGTAGGTGCAGGTGGCGCTGCTACTGCTATAGCTATCCAAGCTGCTTTAGATGGTGTAGCTGAACTTTCTATCTTTAACCTTAAAGATGGTTTCTGGGCTCGTGCAGAACAAACAGTAAAAGATATTAACGAAAAAACAAACTGCAAGGCAAAACTATTTGATCTTGCTGACCTTGACGCATTAAAAGCTGAAATTGCAACAAGCTACTTATTTACAAATGCAACAGGTATGGGGATGAAACCACTTGAAGGTCAAACATATATTCCAGATGCTTCTTTCCTTCGTCCAGACTTAATCGTTTCTGACGTTGTATATGCACCAAGAGAAACTGCCTTATTAAAAATGGCAAGAGAAGTTGGTTGCCAAACAATCAATGGTCTTGGTATGATGTTATTCCAAGGCGCAGCTGCCTTCGAACTTTGGACAGGTAAAGAAATGCCTATCGAACACGTAAAAGAAGCTCTTGGTTTCTAAATAATAAAAGCCGTAGCACAAATCTGCTACGGCTTTTATTATTTATTCTTTTAAAGTTTAAACTTAGTAACTTGTTCATCTAATTTCTGTACAAGTCCTAATAAGTTGTTTGCACCACTTCCAATTATCTCACTTGAATCCGTAAATGAATTTGTAATTGTTGCAACCTCTTCTGTCGTTGCTGCTACTTCTTGAGAAGCTCTCGTGATACATTCAACTGAATCTACCATACGATCTTTACGTTTCTTATTATGTACTGAAAGCATAGCTAATTTTTCTGTTTTTGGAATGATTCCTTCAATGGCAGTTGTAATATGTGTAAAGGTTTGTAATGTTTGATTTATTTTTTCGCCTTGCATGCTCATATCTGCATTCATATCTCTAGTTGCTTTAATAATATTTTCACCTTCATTTAAAACAGCTTCGATAATCTTTGTAATTTCTTCTACTGATTGTTGACTCTGTTCTGCTAAATGTCTAATCTCTTCTGCTACAACACTGAAGCCTTTACCTGCTTCTCCAGCTCGTGCTGCTTCTATGGCAGCATTTAATGCTAATAAATTAGTTTGTGAAGCGATTTGTGTAATTGTTGTTGTAATCCCCTGAATCGATGAAATACGTTCATTCATACGACTTACATTCACGTTAAAACCTTCAAAGGCTTCATTAACTACTTGTGCTGAATTATTTAGCGCTTCCATGTCTGACTTGCTATTTTTAAGCTCTGTTTCAACATCTAGAGAATCAATTACAACGGCTTCAATACTCTCATTCATTTCCTCAATATTTCTATTTAAGTCATCCATTTCTTGGCTTACCTTACTTATTTCCATCGCTTGATTTGTATTGCTCCCTGCTGCTTCTTGCATAGAGCTTGCTATGGCCATACTACTTTCAACCATTTGTCTTGATACAGTATCTAATGAACTAGCCTCTGTATTTAAGACAACAATATTTTCTTGTACGGCTTCTAAAAGTGTTTTTATACTTTCTACCATATTACTTATGGCTAAACTAATCATGCCTAACTCATCTTCACGGCTGCTAAGTGACTCAGGGAATGACTGTGTAAAATCACCTTTTGCATAAATTGCAAGTTGTTCACTAATCTGCTTAATACCTGTGCCTACCTTTTTCCCAATGACCAAGGCTACACATGTCATAAATAATATACCGATTATTGAAGTTATAATTAATAAAACTCTTATTGCACTAATTTCTGCAAAGATATCTTTTTTTGGCACTTCAAACGCAATTGACCAACCATTTGAATGCTTAATTGGTGCATAAACTACTAGATTATCTTCTCCATTATTAAATGATTCAATCCCCTGCTCTCCCTGAATCATCTTTTCTTGAATCATTGCAAGGTCTTTTAAAGAAGAATCTTGCCTTGCAGCTTCAATGACATTATATTTTGTGTCTACTTTTTCTTTGTCGTCTGAAGCAATAACTGTTCCTTCTCCATCTAACATATAAGTTCTTCCTAAATCAAAGTACTTCAATGATTCTGTGAAGCCTATTAAATAACTATTATCAAAAGTACAGGTAATAGCACCTTTAAACTGACCTTCTAATTTAATCGGTGTCCCCATAAAGATGATTTGTTTACCTGTTGCTGTATTATAAGATGGATTACTTATATAAAGTATGTCCCTTTTAAAATTCTTAAAGTATTCTCTTTCTGAAATATCATTTTGAAATCCATCTGTTGATGTTAAATACCCATCTGCTGTAATATAACCAATTGAAGCAATACCATATTCTTTGCCATAATCTGCTACATAATCATTAAGCCTTTCAACCTTTTCTTCTATACTTAATGTATCGTCTACGAGCATCATATCATTAGCAATAATATGTGTCATCGATAACTTTTGTTCTAAGCCTTGTGAAACAATTTGTGCTGCATCTTGAATCATTCGCTGCACACCATTAATCTTTATCTGTTCCATTGCTTTATTTACATTAATACCTATTATAGAAAATACAGTACCAAATAAAATAATACTTATCCCAACTAAGTACATCATTAAACGTACTGTAATAGATTTTTTTAACTTCTGTTGTTTTTTCATGTCTGCCACCTTTCTAGTATATGTTACTACTTATTTATCGACATATATATTTTTATAATATAGGACATTTTAAATTTACATAATATTAAATTAACTAAACGAAATAAAGCTGCATTACTTAATAGTAATACAGCTTTATTTCGTTTAGTTAATTTTCCAAATTTATATCTTGGCTATAATCTACATTCGCAAAATGGAATCCAAACATATGATAAAAATCTTCCCAATAACCTTTGATATCTGCCTTTTCACTTAAACTTTCTGTTGTAATTTGGTTCCAGTTTGCCATAACTTCTTTTTGCACATCTTCTTGCATTTCATAATCATCTAAGCGAATGAGCCCTTCTTCATCTACTTCAGCACTCTCTCCCTTGAATTTCTCTCTAAGTAAACGGTCCATTTGTTCAATACAACCTTCATGAAGCCCCTTATCTTTCATAACCTTATAAAGTAATGTAATATAAAGTGGTACAATAGGAATAGCAGAACTTGCCTGTGTCACTAGAGCTTTATTTACTGAAATATAGGCTTTAATTCCTTTTTTTGCTAACATCTTTGTAATGCTTAAAGATGTCTCATACAAATGTGCCTTTGCTGCACCAATTGTTCCTTTATAATAAACTGGAAAAGTAAGCTCCGGCCCAATATATGAATAGGCAATTGTTTTTGCCCCTTCTTCTAAAACATCAGCTTCACTTAAGACTTTCATCCACTCCTGCCAATCTTCGCCGCCCATTACTTTAATAGTGGCATTTATTTCTTCTTCTGTAGCTGAATCGATAGTTGCCTCATTTACTTCATTATTTTTTAAATCTAAATTTTTATTTGTAAAAGGTTTTCCTATTGTTTTTAAAACAGATTTATAAATTGTCCCATCAGCCATAGCACGGCGTGGTGCCGCTAAACTATAGATGACAAGGTCTACTTTCCCTAAGTCTTTTTTAATAACCTCTATTACTTCTTCTTTCACTTCCTTTGAAAAAGCATCCCCATTAATTGTTTTTGCATAATATCCCTCTGCCTCTGCCATTTCTTCAAATGCTAATGTATTATACCAACCAGCTGTAGCTGTGCGGCGGCTTGTCCCTTGTTTTTCAAACATTACCCCTAATGTAGCCGCCCCACTGCCAAAGGCTGCTGCAATACGTGTCGCAAGACCATAACCTGTAGACGCCCCAATCACAAGTACCTTTTTAGCACCATCAAATTTACCTTTTGTCTTCACATATTGAATTTGCTCTTTTACATTTTCCCTACATCCTAATGGATGTGCTGTTGTACAAATATAATCTCTTACTTTTGGCTCAATAATCATTTTCCTTCTCCTTTACAAAACATTTTGCCTCATGAATCAGAAACTTAACTGTCTCATCCGCTACATCTACTTTTATTTCTTTCCCCTCTAACACTGCCTTAGCTGCTTCTAAAATAATCTCATGACCATACCTTCTAGTACCAATCTGATTTTCTAACAAATATGTAGGACCACCAATAGAAAAATGTATATCATCATAATCAGGTTCTATATAAAAAGCTTCTCCCTCATACTTCTTATAATCTTCCTGATAATAGGCGATTAAATAAATAAAAGCTAATTGTCTTCGAAGTAATTGTGATGGCGTTTTTAATGCCTTAGTTGATAAGTCCATTTGTTTTAATAAATCATGAAATGCCGCTTGATGCTGTAAATTTCTAAAAGCAATCACGTGTTAAGTCTCCTTTTCCTATAAAACATTACATTTAATTTAAATTACATTCATTATTATATCATTTATTTTTATTTATTTTTATATATTTTTATAATTTTAATAACTCAAAAATAAGACTATGCCACTTTATATGCCATAGTCTCATTATCTATACTTTTATCCTATTTCTTCAATAATGTATTAAGTCTCATTAATACTACCATCATCTCAGCTCTTGTAAGTTCTTTTTGAGGCGCCATTGTACCTTCAGCTACGCCTTCTAAAACACCTGTTTCATAGCAATATTTTAATGCCTCTTCATACATTGTTTCTTTTGTATCTTCAAAGCCTTCAAAGTTTCTTGTTCTTTCCAATCTACCCTCTGTAATTTCATAAATAACTTCAGCTAAAAGTGCTCTTGAAAGCGGTTCATTTTCCAGTTTTGCTACATTTCTTAATGTTTCTTCTTTTAGCTTACTCCCTATAGACATCTCATGTCCATAAGCCCAATGCTCTGAATCTGTCCAATATTTACTGACAGTTTCTCGCGGTAATTGGGTTGTTATTTGATGATTTAGCAGTAACATACGGTCCAAGAAAGTAAAGGCATCATTGACCCTCACACTTTCATTTGGTGCAAACTGCGTTTTACTTATTCCTTGTGTAATCCCCTCATTAACAGCTGTTTCTATAGCCGCACTCGCCCAGTGGGCTGAAGGCACGTCTCTAAAGGTTATACTTTCACCTTTTTTAAGAGTAATGTGCATATAGGTTAACCCTAATTCTTTTAATGCCGCTTCATCTTGCCATAATGTGGTAAACTCTTCTGCTGTAAATATTCCATTTTGATTGAGCCAACTTAAGTCTTCCTTAGTCCCTAATAAAGTATAAGGCATATAATTTTTAAGATGAGCTAATACTTCTTTTTGTGTTTCAGCATTTAATTTCTTATAGGCATTTAAAAATTTATTACTTGTTGTTTGCTGAACAGTTACAGAGGAACTACCGCTACTTGGCCTTTGACTTCCCGAGTTGCCATTATTACCTTCATTTGGCTTGCTGTCTTCTCCGGGTTTATTACCTTCATTTGGCTTACTATCTTCTCCTGGGTTATTACCTTCTTCTGGCTTGCTGTCTTCTTCATCTGCTGCTATAAGATAACACAAGAAATCATCTATTGTTCCCCAACCACCTGCATCACTTTTAATCGCCATACCAATTGTGATGCTGTCTTCTTCTACTGGAATTTCACTAAGCTCAGGTTTCTGCCAGTTTACCCAACCATCTACTCCTGTTTCAGCCTTATAAAGCTTATCACCTACTTGTGCATAGAGATACATTTCACTATTTTCACAATCTCCACCTTGTAGTGCTGCACTTATAGTATAAGTACCTGATTCCAAACCTGTCAGTGTCTGTGAAATTGTAAAGTTAATCTCACTATCATTCCAGAAATGAACGCTATAGTCACCACTTGCTGCATCTCCTGCCTTATTTTGATAGCTAACATATGAACTGCTATCTCCTAAATAGTCTATTTGCCACATACTACGGTCTGTACCTTCAAAGCTAGAATTTTGAACAAGGTTCCGTGGTTTGATTTGCACTATACATTTTACTTCACGTGCTTCTTCAACCGTTCCTGTAATCTTATAAGTGCCAACACCTGATTTAATTGCCGCCTCCACTTCTTCTTGGTCCCATATGACAGCAAAACTCTCTTTTGTCCCATCATTATAATACCCTAAAATACTTTGTGGTAACTTAACACTGTCGCCTAATTCTACTGTTATTTTTAATTCTTCAAAACTAGAAAGCACTTTCTTTCCGACAGCACCATTTTTTAAATAACGATATGTATATAATGAAGGAAGAATCCTACCCTCTGCATCAAAGAATGCTTCATTATCCCATGAACTTCCCCCATACCACTTTCCTGCATCTTCTGCATCATATTCGGCTGCAAACTTAGACGCCCAACCGGAACCATATTGTTCCCATTTTTCTTGACGTGCTTCTAAAGTCTCATCAGGTACACTAATCCAAGCAGGTTCCCAGTAAAATACACCTATACCTGCTTCACCTATATCCACTACTGCTTGTACTACATCTCTTAAAGCGTTAGCTTGACCTTGTGGTGAAATTTCATAATTTAAAGTTTGTCCAGTTTTGGGTGCAGAATTTTCATGACCATCTGTGTCTTCTTTTGTATAAACATAAGAAGTTTCTGCTACCATTACCTTTTTATCATATGTATCTGCCACTTCTTTAAGCACAGCTGTTAGGTTTTCTAAGCTACCATGCCAAAATGGATAATATGAGCTTGCAAATACATCATAATCTACATTATAAGTATCAAGTTGTTTAGCAAAGTTCGCATAATTCCCACTGCGTTCCGGATTCGTAAAGTGAAGCGCTATTAAAATATTTTCATCTATCTCTCGAATGGCACGACTTCCTGCATTAAATAACTTGCTTCTATTCTCCCACTCTTTTTCCCCACAGAAGGAATTGGTGGTTTCATTGCCTACTTGAACCATGCCTACATCTACACCTGCTTTTATAAGTGCTTGTAAGCTCGCTTTGGTATACTCATATACAGCTTGCTCTTTTTCTTCCAAAGTATAGTTTTCCCATGCTTTAGGTGCCTTTTGCTTAGCTGGATCTGCCCAAAAATCTGAATAATGGAAGTCTACGAAAACTCTCATCCCAGCTTTTGTTGCACGCTGACCAATTTGAATAGCTTTTTCAAGGTCATTATTTCCACCGCCATAGCCATTGCCCTCTGCGTCATAAGGGTCATTCCAAATACGCACACGTACATAATTTGTTCCTGCATCTTTTAAAATCTTGCAAAGATCCTCAGCTACACCTTCTTCATTATAATATACAACGCCGCTCTCTTCTTGCGCAATAAGACTTGAGATATCGGCACCTTTCATAAAATCATCTGGAAGACCCTTGACATATTCCACAAAAATGTCTGCTTCTTCTGGCACAGGAACTTCCTCTTCCTTTTCCACTGCTACTAAGCTAATTTCATCAATATAACTATACGCATTTGGCATGCCTGTAATCTCAATTGTCATTAGAACATCATCAGGCATGGCATTTTCAAATGTCATACTTACTTTTTGCCAAGTATTCCATCCTTCATTAATTTGAATTGCTGAAGATGTCGTACTGCCTGCATGAAATTTAAGCATTGCATCGCCGCCGCCCATGACATAAGCTGACAATGTATACTCTCCTGCTGGCAAGTCCTTCACAACTTGTGACCAGCTCATCGTATGTGATGTTTCCTGAGCATCATCTACCCAATAAGTCATGGCATAGTCACCCTCTTGTTTGCTAATCCCTTGCACATCGCTATAAGCTTTCGCTTCTACCTTAGCGCTCTCCCAAGACGTACTTGTAATATTCCAGTCACGCCACACGTGCTCACTTTCCTCAAAGCTGCCATTTACAATATATTCTTTCCCACTTGCTGCAAAGCATTGCAATGGCATACCTGTCATACATAAACATAAAACTAATAAGTAGATTATTCTTTTTTTCATTTTCTCACCTATTCCTTTGTATGCTTAAACTTATTTTTAAAATGTCTTTATACTAAAAAAGAAGCCTGTGCCGACAAATACTATATACTTGATATATAATGGGTACATGCTTCTTTTAAAAATTGCTTTACTTTAAATTGTAAATGTATGTGCGTATTCACTTTCGGCTGTGACTTTTTTAAGCTCACATGCTCTACCGTCTTTCATTTCTGGCCATTTTTCTAAGAAAATAGGTGCATTTTCTTCAAGTGGCATAATTTCAAGACGAAGTTTTTGTGGGAAATCAAAACGTTTTGTGCCTACCTCCCATACTTTACCGGTATAGAAATGATCATCTATATAGTCTTCACCTAAATATAATTTACCACCATCACCAGCAAAATCAATTTGAAGGAATAAATCATTTTGCATAGCATCTTGTTTTTCTACTGTAATTTCATAAACGTTCTTTTCATCACTTTGTGAAATAAGCTTATAAGTTACTTGTGGCACTACCACAGCCCTTGAAGCTTCATACACTGCAAACTGACCTTCATTTTCCTTTTTCTTAAAGCCTTCTGGCACAACTTCAAGGTCTGGATAAACTTTAAAGTTTACTTTTCCTCTACCAATTATCTCAATACCTTTACTTGTTTGCAGTACTGCAGCTTGACTAATGATTAAGCGTTCTGTCTCACCTTGTATTTTCCAAGCATTTTTAGCTTCTTCTTTTGTTAAAGTCATAATTTCTGCATCACCAAGTGACCCTTCAATTTCATAGCTAATTGCTTTATCACTATAAAAGACATATGTTTTTTCATTTAATTTACAAAGCGGTGTTGCTGAAATCGTCTTAAGCACAGCCTGACCAACTGACATATTAAATGGATAGAAGAAAAATTCGCCATTTTCAATATCTGTAGCTGCATATGTAAGTGTTTCATTTTCAAGCGGTACAGTTAGTACAACATCTTTGTGTGCTTTCATTTCATAACGACGTTGATAATTATTCACAAAAATATAGCCTGATTTACCGTTGTGTCTATAACTTGTACGAAGGTCTTCAAAGTTTGTAGGATAAAGTGGATTACTTTCAGGCATAATGGCAGGCATTTCACATAGCTGACTACCAAAGTCTTTTACAAACATTGTAAGGAGTTTAATCTCTTTATAAGTTTCTGACACTTGCCCATATTGTCTAATCGGTGCTCTAAAATCATATGAAAGCTCTGGGAGGTCATTAATAGAACCTGTTGCTTTAGATTCCTGTAAGAATGAAAGCTTTCCTTTTGGATTTGTACCCCCATGATACATATAGTAACCCAACAAGTTTACACCACTTCCTAATTTCACCATAGACATCGCACCAATATCTGTTTCTGTTGCTACGGGCCTTCTATGGTGCGTCACTTGAAGACCACCCCCAAGCTCGGCGGTTAAATATGGGAATTTATTAATATCAAAGGTGATACCTGTTCCAAAGCCAAAATCACTTCCGATATTATGGTCGTTGCGTTCATGGGTAAAGATATAGTTACCACTTGGTTCAATCTCTGTAAGTCTTTGATCCCAAGGTGCTTCACAATACCCCCCCATTACAGGTAGCAGCCCACCAGTTACAGCACCGCCCCAACCTGTTGCAGTATATATAGGCACTTCAAAACCTATTTCCTTCGCCATTTGAGTGAGAATGCGCATATGCTGCTCGCCTTCTTCACCATTTAAGCCACCGCAGTGACCATATTCATTTTCTATTTGAAGCCCAATAATAGGCCCATTATCTTTAAACAACAATCCCTTAACTTGTTCATATATCTTTGTATAGAACTTACGTACTTCTTCTAAGTACGCTGCATCATTGCTACGTACTTCAAAATCTTTGTGAAGAAGCCAATCTGGAAATCCTCCATTTCTCGCTTCTGCATGGCACCAAGGTCCTACACGAAGAATCATTTTAAGACCACAATCTTTACATGTTTCTACAAAGCATCTTAAATCTTTATCACCTTCAAAGTCATACTGACCTTCAATTTCTTCATGATGAATCCAAAGGACATAGGAAGAAACAACGTCTACGCCCCCTGCTTTCATTTTATAAAGAGATTCACGCCAATACTTTTTAGGATATCTTGAATAATGAATTTCCCCCATAATTGGGAACCAAGGTTTATTATCTTTTAGCATATATTTCTCATTGTAACCAAATGCTGTATTGTTCATTTTATTTCCTCTTTCCATTCTTATTCCTTAACTGCTGCGCCGCCCATACTTGTAATCATTGTTTTTTGCATTACCATAAAGAAGATAATAAATGGCACTGCAATCAAAAGAGCTCCAGCTGCAAATGTTGTAAATTCATTTTTCTTTTCTGTTAAAAAGCTACTATATAAGCCGAGTGCTAAAGTTTGTTTATCTGAAGAACGAAGCACCATTTTAGGGAAGATATAGTCCATCCAAGGTGCTGTAAAGCTAGAAATACCTAAGAAAATAATAATTGGCCTTGCAACTGGTAAAATAACACCTGTAAATATTTTAAAGTGACTAGCCCCATCAATTCTAGCTGCCTCATCTAAGCTCTTCGGAATAGTATCCATATAACTTTTTACCATCCAAGTATTATAAGGAATGTTTCCTGCTAGATAGACAAGAATAAGTCCCCAAAGCGTATCAAGCCCACCAATGCGAAGTAAAATAACATAAATGGCTACCATCCCTACGAAAGAAGGGAAGATTTGTAAGATAAGCATTGTCATCATCATACTTTTTTTCATTGTAAATTGAAAACGTGAGAAAACATAAGCACCAAGTGATGCTACGATGACTGTTGCAAGTGATGTACAAACTGCTACATACAGTGTGTTTTGAAACCATTTACCATAGTTTGTCTTTGTAAATAGTTCTTCAAAATGTTTAAATGTAATCCCATCACCAAATGGAATAATGCTTAATGTTGCAATAGAGTTACCTGGTGCAAAGGCTCCACTTACAACATACATAAGAGGATAAATTACAAATAATGACGTTCCTATTAAGAATAATAATACAAATGCTAAGTTGATCTTTTTAATCACTTTATTACTCATTAGATTTCACCATCCTTATAAGCTTTTGTTTTTCTAAAGTTGTAAATTGCAAATGGTGCAAGTACAACAAAGATGACAATCGCTAGCACTGCTGCATAGTTGTATTTCAGTAAATTAACCGTTAACTTATAAATCCATGTCACTAAAATATCTGTACCACCCGCGCCAGTTGTTGTACTATCTGCTACAACTGGGTAACCTGTCGTTAAGAAGAAAATTGAACCAAAGTTATTGATATTGTGTGTGAACGACATAATAATAAGTGGTGTTGTTTGATATAAAACGATTGGTAAAATCATTTTTTTGAAGATCTGGAACTGACTTGCACCGTCAATTTTAGCTGCTTCATAAATATCAGGTGAAATAGCTGTCATAGAACCTGTAATAAGGAGCATGAAATAAGGGAATCCTGCCCATAGATTTACCATAACACAGACGAATTTAGCCAGCCACTCATTACTCAGCCATGGGAGCCCTGAATTTGCAAGCCCAAGTGCTATCAATGTACGATTAACGACTCCGAAACTACCATTTAATAAGTTGCTCCATACAAGCATACTTACAATAGCAGGTACAGCATAAGGTAAAATAAAGATTGTCCTAAAAACAGGTGCAATTTTAAGATTACTTTGTTGTAAAATGACAGCCATAATCATCCCACCAAAGTAACATGTAAGTGTTGCAAGTGCCCCCCAAACTACTGTCCAAATCGCAACACGTGCAAAACCGGTTGACCAGGCACTATTTCCACCAAACATGGCTTTAAAATTGGCAAATCCAACCCAGTCTACTGTATTATTAGGCGGAATATGATCTGGCGCCGCATAATTAGTAAAGGCTACACACGCTGAGAAAACAAGAGGTACAACTACAAAGAATAATACAAGCCCTACAGTAGGGGCTAATGCTAAAATAGGAAAAGCTTTTTGAGAGGTATCTGAAATAATATTTTTTTCATTTTTAAAATAACCAAATGTACAATAATCTTTATATGATTTTAATGCACTCTTAACAGAAATGATATAAATCGCTACAAAGATAAAAATAACTGCTAATATAATCACACCATCTATGAGCATGAAAATAGAATTATCACGTTGTTTTACAGGTAAATTAGGTTGTGGACTTCCCAGTGTAATCAAATTAATGATTTTTTGAACAACCATAGGTGAACAAATTAACATTAAAATTTCAATTAACGCATAAAACAAACCTTTTATATATTCCTTTAAGTAAAGAATGTGGCCAAGTCCCATAAATAATATGGAGCTTATAAGTACTTTTTTTCTAGAAGACCCATCTGGCTGCACTTTTGTTTGCATAAATCCACCTCTTATCTTATTTTTTAATCAAATGATTGCATTTTAAAGAGGTTGCAAGAAGGCGTTTCGAAAGTGCCCTTCCCACAACCTCTTTCATTTATCATTATGGCTATTGTGCTAAAATTGCTGTATTACAAGCATCTAATTCTTTTTGAACATCTGCACCGTCCCAGATATTTGCACTAGCTGCTTTCATAGCATCCCAGAAAGCATTCATTTGAGGAATAGAAGGCATTGGGAATGCATAGTCAAGTTGTGTTAAGAATCCTTCAATATATGGACTGTCTACGCTGCAGTTAATTGCTGGAAGTGCACCTGTAAGATCAAAACGTAATTTTTGCATTTCTTCTGATACTAAGAACTCAGAGAATAATGCTGCTTCATTTGGATAATCACTATATGCTGATACGAACATTGCACGAGTACCTGCAAATGATGCAGCTGGTGTATCATTACCTGGAAGGCTTGGAAGTGGTGCTACCCCGAAGTTAAGTCCAGCTTCTTCAAAAGTTGCTACGTTCCATAAACCTGTAATATAAAGAGCTACATTACCACTGCTGAATGCTGAATCACAAGCAGCTGTTGTAAGGTCAGCTGATGGAATATCAAGTGCTGGTCTTAAGCTTTGGAAGAATTTCATACCTTCTACAGAAGCTTCTGAATTGATATTTGTATTTGTTGTATCTGTTCCATCTGGTCCAAATAAGCGGTTATCCTCACTTGTTGTAAAGATGATTGTATAATAACCATTTTCTACATCCATCATAAATCCATATTGATTATTATGTGATGCATTAAATTCTTCACTAAATGCTTTTAAATCTTCCCATGTTGTTGGCACCTCTTCTTCTGTAATTAAATCTTTATTATAGAAAAGTGCATATGTTTCTGCTGAAACTGGGTAACCGTACATTGTGCCGTCATATGTAAGCGCTGTACTACATGCACCTAATACATTTTCTGCAAGTGTATCAGGATTAACCGTTGGTAGAATATGTCCACCTGCAACAAGTTCACCAAGTTTATCATGTGGTGCTGCAAATACATCTGGTCCTACACCGGCTGGCCCATCTAATGCAATTTGGCTTGTTGTATCACCCAATTCTACATTTACATATTCAATAGAAATATTAGGATATTTTGCTGTAAAAGCGTCACCTGCTTGTTTGATAAATTCATCAGGCCCACCTGTTGATTCCCATACTTTTAAAGTAATAGAATCACTTGTGATTTCTGCACTTGATGCTGCTTCGCTTGATGCTGGTGTCTCTGTTGATGCCGTTTCCCCAGCTCCATTACTGCCACATCCTACACTCATTGTACCTGCTACACACATTGCTGTTAATAATGCTAATTTCTTAAGTTTCATAAAAACTACCTCCTTATAAATTTACATAGTCGATTTTTTTAAAACGATTTCATAATCTAATAGAGTTTGATGAGGAACTTCTTCCCCATTTATTAAACTGATTAACACTTTTCCTGCTTCAATGCCTAATGCTTTAATATCAATTTTGAGTGATGTAATTGGTGGATTATAATTCGCCAAATGAATGCTATCATAGAAAGATGCAATTTTGATATCTTGTGGAATCCTAACACCAAGTTCACCAAGCCTAATTAGTGCTCTACTGCAAATCACATCATCACTGCAAATAATACAGTCAACTTCTTGATTCATCGCAAGGTCTACAGCACGGTCGATTTGTACATGGCTGTTAAGATCTAAAAAGACGAGTTTTTCATTTACACTTTTACCATGGTTCTCAAATGCTTGTATAAAACCTTTATAACGATTATTGGTAATGATATGGTGCCTACTTCCTGCTAGTAGTGCGATTTTCTCATAACCTATCTTTAGAAGTACGGATGTAAGTTCTGCACAACCTGATATATGATGATTATCGATTTGAACAACTTCTTCATCTTCCACAGAACCAATTACAACAAACGGAATTTTTACTTTTTTTAAATAAGAAATTGCTAAGTCATTTACTGTAGGTCGTGTTAAGACAATACCATCTACCTTATGATTTCTGATAAGCCTTTCAATCAAGCTAATATCATTTTCTGTAGAGGTAAGCACAACAACATCATACTCAAAGCCTGCTGCAGTATCACAAATACCCATTAAACAACTTTGGAAAAAAGGAATTTCTGTTTGCTTTGTATCTGCTGGAAGGACTACACCAATGTTAAAGGTCTTGGACTCAGCAAGACTTTTTGCAATGACGTTAGGCCTATAGTTATGAATCTCTATATAATCCCTAATGCGCTTACGCGTTGCCTCGCTAATTCTACCTTTGCCAGATATAGCTCTCGAAACCGTTGTCTTAGATACACCAAGTTCTTTAGCAATATCACTAATCGTTAGGCTCTTATCACTTCCTGACATGTTGCAATCTTCCACAAACTCACCTCCTTGGTTGGATAACCGGTTGTTTATATATTCACATTAGCATTATTTTTTACTTCTGTCAATTTATATTTTTCTATACTTAATAGTATTTTTCAAATAGTTTTTTATAACTTTTTTACAACAAATTGATTTTATTACATTGCAACGTTGCGCACTTTTTATGCTTTTATCAAAATTTTTATTTTTAGAAAATTATATATATTATTTAAATTTAATTTTTATATTAAAAATAGAGATTGTCTAAAAGGCAATCTCTATCTTTGTTTCATTTCAAAAATATAATGAATAACTACAGTTTATATTTGCGAAATCTATAAAAATAAAAGGAACGACAAGATTTGTATATAATGCTTAGACTTATAACGTACACTGTGTTCCGAAATCTGCTCTGCATTTGGATAAAATGAATATTTATAAGCCTCCTCGTGTTTTATAAATTCTACGACTATTTCATATTCTTCTGGCCTTTTAAGCTTATAATCCGTTAAGTGCTCTGCTGCTTTTTTGACATTTTTATGGATACGCTCAATAGTTAACTCTGGATGAATACTTACAATGCCACCGCCAAATCCTTCACCTGTCGCCACACTCTTAATATGTCCGTCAAATTCTCTTACCCGCCTAATAAGTTCACCATCACCTGTCACAGCAATAACAGGCACACCAATACTATGCGCGCCATAAGCAAAAATCAAAAATTCATCAGCTAGCTGGCCATTAATACGAATACTTCTTATTTTATCTGGATTTAAAGAATGTGCTAATGGACTGCCATTTGTTCCAGCGCCACTATGATAACCGATAAATACAGCTGCATCAAAACTTTCATCTAAACCTTCTATCATACTATAAGGATGATTACTCCATCCCGAAATAATCTTTACTTCCTTTGGCAGCATCTCATGAATTAAATTCTTACCGTCTTCATGGGCGTCCTTCACTAAGATTTCCTTTGCACCTGCTTCTATAAGTCCCTTACAAGCAGCTACAACTTCTTTCGTCATCTGTATACAATATTTTTCATAGTTACTGCCACCCTTATGTGTTTCATCCCAATTTGAAATGCCTGTTACACCTTCTATATCTGCACTGATATAAATTTTCACTTGTACCCCCCCTTAATTTCGTTTTTATCCTATCTTTGAGTATATCAAAACTGACAAAGAATAGCAAAAAATTAATTTGTTATTTTCCCACAAATTAGAGTATACTATATAATATTATACTAACTAAAAGGAGCTGAAAAATATGACACATACTCTTCCAAAACGAAAAGATGTAAAAATAGAAGATACTTGGAAACTAGAGGATATCTTTGAAACGGACGATGCTTTTAAAGCCTCCTTTGCTGCTTGTGAAGCACTTATTCCTACTTTTAAAGATTTTACTGGCAAACTAACACAAGATGCCCATACACTTTATGACTTCTTAGTAAAGCAAGATGTACTTTGGCAAGATATCAATAAACTTTATGTTTATTCTCATATGCGTCTTCATCAAGATGGTGGCAATGATTTCTATCAAGATTTATCAAGTCAAGCTGAAATGCTTTCAATTAAAGCATCTGAAGTACTTTCATTTGCAAGTAGCGAACTTTCTAACCTTACTGCTGATCAAATTACTGCTTTTTGCACAGAGGTTCCAGAACTTAAACTTTACGTGCGTTATTTAAGTGAAATTCTTCGTCAAAAAGTGCATATTTTAGATGCACAAACAGAAGCACTCTTAGCACGCATAGGTGAATTAGCAGGTACACCAAGCAACGCCTTTGCTATGCTTAATAATGTTGATCTTAAATTCCCAACAATCAAAAATGAAAAAGGTGAAGACGTCCGCATTACACACGGAAACTATATAAGTTTCCTTGAAAGTAATGACCGAAGTGTCCGTGAAGCTGCTTTTTCAGGTCTTTATAGCACTTATGACACTGTTAAAAATACAATTGCCGCCTTATTTACTGGGAATGTAAAACAATATGGCTTCTTCTCTACAACACGTCATTATGAGTCACCGCTTCATGCTGCTTTATCTGAAAATAACATTCCTGTTTCAGTGTATGATAATCTCATTGATACAGTGAATAAAAATTTAAATATTATGCATGATTATGTGGCCCTACGTAAAGAGGCCCTCGGCGTAGACATACTCCATATGTATGATCTTTTTGTACCTATTGTGAAAGACTTCCAAAAACTAATTACTTTTAATGAAGCTTGTGATATTGTGCTTAAAGCACTTGCCCCTATGGGTGAAGACTATGTTGCACTGCTTAAGGAAGCATTCGATAACCGCTGGATTGACAAATATGAAAATGAAGGTAAACGTAGTGGTGCGTATTCATGGGGCACATATGGAGCACCACATCCCTATGTGCTTATGAACTATACAAATAATGTGCATAACCTCTTTACCCTTGCACATGAAATGGGTCATGCAATGCACAGCTACTTCTCTTCACATACACAACCTCATATTTATGCAGATTACTGCATCTTTGTTGCAGAAGTTGCATCTACTGTAAATGAAGCGCTTTTAATGCAATATCTCTTAAAAACAACTACAGACCCTGTGTTTAAAAAATATCTTATTAACTACTTTATGGAACAATTCCGTAGTACACTCTATCGCCAAACAATGTTTGCCGAGTTTGAAAAAGAGGTACATCTCTTAAATAGTAAAGGTATAACACTTACAACAAAATTACTTTGTGATAAATATTATGCCCTTGTTAAAAAATATCACGGTGATGCCATGGAAATAGATGAAGCCATTGCACTCGAATGGGCACGTATTCCTCATTTCTATACACCATTCTATGTATACCAATATGCAACAGGTTATTCAGCTGCTATTACTCTCTCTGAACGTATCTTAAAAGAAGGTGAAAGTGCAGTTAAAGACTATATGCAATTCTTAAGCGGCGGTTCTTCTAAGGATCCTATTGACCTTCTTAAACTTGCAGGTGTTGATATGAGCAAACCTGAACCAATTGAAACAGCGCTCAAACAATTTGCAGCCCTTATTGACGAATTTAAACAAATGAGCTAAATCCATAAAGGCTCAGCTTATTAATGCTCTTGTAAGAGAAAATTAATAAGCTGAGCCTTTTGTAATATTAATTTTTATCATAAAATTTTGATATAGTATTGCAGTTTATTATATAATTTGTTTATCAATTTCATTATAGGTATATATATATTAAATATTTTGATACAACTTAACTATTATATATTGTCAATTTAATTATGCAATGTTATGATAGTTGAAATAAATTTTTAGGAGGCCAAATAATGTCAAAGAGATATAAATTATCAGAAATCACAAAAGAGCTTGTTGCAGTTGCTCGTGGAGAGCGTAAAGCGGACATTGTCATTCAAAACGGTAAATTAATTAATGTAAATACAGCTGAGATTATTCCTGATATAGATGTTGCTATTAGCTTTGGACGTATTGCTCTTGTAGGTGATGCATCACACACTATTGGGCCTCAAACAAAGGTTATTGATGCCGCAGGTCTTTATATTGCACCTGGCTTCATGGATGGGCATCTTCATGTAGAAAGCAGTATGCTCACTGTCAAAGAATATGCTAAAGCAGTCATGCCTCATGGTACAACTTCAATCTTCATGGACCCACATGAAATTGCCAATGTATTAGGGGCCGAAGGTATCGGTCTTATGATTCAAGAAGGTAAAGAAGTACCACTTAACGTCTATACGACGATGCCAAGTTGCGTACCTGCTACTGCTGATTTTGAAACAACAGGTGCTACTTTAAACGCTTTAGATATTATTAATGCCATGGGACAAGACACCATTATCGGGCTTGGTGAAATGATGAACTATCCTGGTGTCTTAAATGGCGACTTACAAGTACATAGAGCTTTAAAAGCTACTTTAGAAAATAATAAGATCATTACTGGACACTATACTGGCCCAGATATGGCTGCTGGGCTAAATGCCTATATTGCAGCTGGTGCAAGATGTTGCCATGAAACAACACGCATGGAAGATGCCCTTACTAAAATGCGTCTTGGGATGTATGTGCAAATTCGTGAAGGTTCTGCTTGGTGCGATGTCAAGGAAACAGTTCGTGCACTTACAGAACATAATATCGACTCACGCTTTGCCTGCCTTGTAAGTGATGATCTTCATCCAGATACTTTAATCCATGAAGGCCATATGGACCATATTATCCATCGTGCTATTGAAGAAGGCTTAAATCCAATTACAGCAATCCAAATGGCAACAATCAATACCGCGGAATGTTTTGGACTTGCCCGTGACTTAGGCAGTGTATCTCCTGGTAAATGGGCTGATATTGTTCTTTTAGATGACCTCACTAAAGTACATGTTAAAATGACACTTATCAATGGCGAGGTCGTTGCTGAAAATGGTGCCTTATGTATTGAAATCCCTGCACACTCTTATCCTAGCTTTGCTAAAAACACAATGAATGTGGGCAACACTTTACAGGCAAGTGACTTTCAAATTTGTGTTCCTGAAGATTTTTCAGATGATACAATTACAGCTCATATCATTGGTATTAATGAAGCTCAGGCTGGTACAAATCATTTAACAGGTACCTTAACTGTAACAGATGGCAAGGTTGAAAGTGATTTAAATAATGACTACCTTAAACTTGTAGTCATTGACCGTCACACAGCTTCAACACGTATGGGAAAAGGTTTTGTACATGGCTTTGGTCTTAAATCTGGCGCTGTAGCTTCTACAGTTGCCCACGATGCCCACAACTTATCTGTATTAGGTACTAATGATGCGGATATGGCGCTTGCTGCTAATACTTTAATTGCAGTTGGTGGAGGCATGGTTGTTGTACAAGATGGTAAAGTATTGGCACTTAATCCACTTCCTATTGCAGGTCTTATGTCAGAAGATCCAGCCTCAGAAGTTGCCATGCGTACTGCCCAAATTGATGAAGCTTGGAAAATACTAGAATGTTCTATTGTCTCACCATTCATGACAATGGCCCTTCTCTCTCTAGCTGTTATCCCAGAACTTCGTCTTACCAACAAAGGTCTCGTAAACACTATTACCTTTCAGCAAATAGACTTATTCATCAAGTAATCTCTCATATTATTTTAGGAGTAGAAAAGCCCCCGCTTTCCTACTCCTCTTTTATTCCTTCATCTTTTATCATTTCACCTTTACTGTCTTCTAAACCCCACTTCCATAACGACAAATAATAAAAATACTTGCTGCAAAAAGTACTGCATATAAAATCCTCAAGGTAATATGCAGCTTTGTCTTTTTTTTATTCCAAGTACATAACACAACTGTTACTAACACTGGCAATAGCACATAACTATTCATCCAAAGTGCTACACGCTCGCTACGCCACCAATGATTTATTTCCTTTTGCAAAATATTCATGCCAAAAAGACTTGTTACAAAGCTAGGAATGACAAGGGCAGCACCAATAATTGTAAGTAATTCTACTTTTACTGTAGACTGAGCTTGTTCCACTAAATTAGCATATTCTCGTACTTCATCGATTTCAAAATTAAGCTGCTCCAACTCTTCTGTAATTTTAAACTGCTCAGATAGCTTCTCATAAATATGTGCGCCCTGTGCGTCTTCTGTCACTTCTTTAAAATAAAGCTGATTGATAAATTGAATATAGATTTCATAAATACTTGAAATAGCTGGTGAAATTTCATACTTTCCTAATGTCGAAACTCTAGCAATTTCATTAGATAAACTAAGCAAGGTGGCCCGCTGCATCAATACTAATGAAACTAACTGGTCATAAAGTTTACTTTTAGGCAGTTCATTAGCTACACATAATAAAGCATATCGGCTAATGCCATAAATACTCCCCTCATTTTTCAAATAATACGTAGAGCCAATATGCTCTGGAATATCATCTTCTTCATGATATGTTACCTTTTTATTGATTGTCATCATTCGCTCTAATGTTTCATAAGAAACAGTTCCTTCTTGAATACTTCTTAAAATCTCCTTATTTTTATAAAGGCATAAACAGAACATCTGATTTCCTAAAATTGTTTCGATAACAATTTTCCCGTTTTTCTGATGACCTTCCCGCGTGGCAAAATCACTTCCCAATACATCCATAATGACCTTACTAATATCTAAACCTCTTTTTAAATAATTTGCTTCATATCGTTCATCAATATGACACCGCTCATTTAAATGTAAAATAATATAGTCTGGAAACAATTCTTCTTTTGCTTTTGATAACGGTAAAATAGGCGGATATACACTTTTGCTAAAGCTATTGATGCCTTCAACAGCTTCATAACTGGCATAGTCTCTATTGGTTAAGGTAAATGATAGTAACCCAATGCCCGTTTTATACAGTTTAAGGCTGATTTCTTCAATATGCAACTTATACGCAATGCCACCAACTGTAATAATGAAATAATTATCTTCAGCTAGCTGATGGTACGTATAATTTCTTACAATTACAGGACCCTCATGAAATGTATATAATGCTGTACGGATGGGTTTATAAAAATAAACAAATTCATTATAATCTTTCTCCGTCATTAACCTAAGCTCATGTGCCTTCCAGCCCTCTAAGGTTTCAAAAAACTTATTTTGAATTTGTGTATGTTGTAAAAATAATGTATTATTCTTTTTATGATTATAATTCCAACTAAAGGGAAATAAAAAAATATGTTCACTAATAAGCTCTTTGTCCATATCTACACCATATTATCAAATAAAGGATGTTCTTCTTCGAAAAACATCCTTTAGATTGAACTTATTTATTGTTTTTGCAATCTGTTGCATTGTTAGTGCTGTTATTATAATTATTGTCGTTATTTGCATTATTATAATTATTTGAGTTGCTTGAGTTACTATATTTGTGTTCGTTTAATGAATTGTTGTAGTTATTGTTGTTGCTTGCATTGTTGTAGTTGTTGTTGTTGTTACTTGCATTATTATAGTTGTTACTATTACTTGCATTGTTGTAATTATTTTTATTTTGAGCCATTATGAGCCCCTCCTAGATAATAAGAATTTTGTTTAAATGAACGCTCATTTAATACGCTACTTATTATCTACCTTTTAACTCATTTTATTCTCACTTAATCATTTTCTTAAAATCCATATATTTCAGAAACTTCATCCCTTTTAGCAACTGACACAATAATATCTTTACCTACCTGAATATTGTTTTCTTCTAACGCAGTTTTGGCTGTTAAATAAGCCAAATCAGGTACATTATTATCTTTACTTAAATGGCCTAGCACTGCCCATTCTAAACCTTCATGATAAATTTCAACTAATGCTTTTGCTGCATCTTCATTATTTAAATGGCCTTTATCTCCTAAAATACGTTTTTTAAGAGGAAATGGATAGCTTCCTGCTTCTAACATACGAATATCATGATTAAATTCTAACAAGATTCCATTAGAGCCTCGAAGATGCTGTGCAATTTCTTCATCAACAATACCAATATCCGTTGCTAAAGTAATTTTTTTATTTTTATATTCAAAAGTATACCCTACAGGATCCACAGAATCATGGTGAATACTGTAGGGTAAAATGCGAAGTCCATCTTGCTCAATATACTTTCCTTTTTCAAGGATACGTACATTCTCTTCTTTGATAGCCCCTAACATGTTTGCTTCTAGCATACGCTCCCATGCTTTCTTAGTTGCATAAATAGGGGTATTATATTTTCTACTAAAAATACCTACACCCTTAATATGGTCAGAATGCTCATGCGTAATTAAAATCCCATTAATGCTAGCTGGATCTACATCAATCTCACCCAATCCTGCAATAGCTTTTTTTCCGCTAATTCCTATATCAATTAAAAACTGATTTTCTCCTGCACCTAAATACGTACAGTTTCCACTACTACCACTTGCAATGGCACACAGTCTAAATTCCATCTTTTGTCTCCTTCACACATAATCTAGCTCTTATTACTATATCACAAATTTAGCTAAAATGCGTGAAGTTTTTTAGGCTTATTCTGGCTATTGCACCCTACACATTCTCAATGCTTACTTTTTTGCTCGCATTACAAATGATTTTTCTTGGAATTTGAGAAAGCTCTGTTAGAAGTACAACCTTATCGCCCCAAAGTGTTTGAATATATTTCAAGGTTTCTGTTGCATAAGATAAGCTTAGTTCTCGGCCATCTCCTACATGCTCCAATACCAAGGTATTGTTATCATGTCTTAATACTTCTTTTACACGGATTGTTGGAATTCCTCCCATACCTACACTATTTGCAAGTGTATTACGTATGCTCTTCCATCCCTCTTCATTAGAAACCTCTGAAACTACATAATACCTCTCTTCTTCTTCTAATTCACAAAGATGGCTTTCTAGGCAAAGCTCATAAGTTAAATGACTTCTAATAAATGATGCATCCCTTTCAGCTGTTCGAATCTGTGCCAGTTTCTTAAAATCCCCATCATATTTCTCATATAAATCCTGCCATATCTTAAAGCCGATATAATAAGGATTTAAACTTCCTGGTATCTGACAGATAACACCGTTGTGTACTTTATAAAATTCAAGTTCCAGACCTTGTTCCACGCCAAGCCTCTTGAATATTTGATAATGCCAAAAAGTTGCCCATCCTTCATTCATAATCTTTGTTTCAATCTGTGGCAAGAAGTATCTACTTTCTTCCATGACAATATTCATGACATCTTGTTGCCACTCCTCTAAATTACCATAGAATTTCAGGAACTCTAACAAATTATCATAAGGATACTCCGGCTTCTCCGGTTTATTATAATTTAATGGCTCACCAGCACCGCAATGATATTTGATGGAATGCGCTGCATCTAGTATCTTTTCTACTGCTTCATACCCAATACTAGGGTCTTGAATATAATCTCTAATGCGATCTGCATGCGTTTTAAAACGTTCTACCGTGACCCTTGCATTGGTATAAGTTTTAAACATACGGTTATTTTTAAAGAAATCATTATGCCCATACACATGGGCAATGGTTAAAATTTGTAGTGCCAATGTATTGTCTTTCATGAGATAGGCAATACAAGGGTCAGAATTAATAACCATCTCATAAGGAAGCCCTGTTAAGTTATACTTATACGCAGTCTTTAACCTATCATAACTTTTGCCATAACTCCAGTGAGAATAATGAGAAGGCATACCCACATAAGCTTCATAACAGAGCATATCTTCAAAGCTAATAATTTCAAATTCTTGAGGATAGTAATCCAGTCCTATTTCCTTAGCAATGCCTTCAATTTGCTCATTATACTTTTCTAGATCCTTAAGCGTGTAATCCATCTGCCTCCTCCTCCTTTCTCTCTGTCGTTTTCTTACCAGTTTCTACAGCTAGCATCTGTTTAAATGCTGTCCATACATCTTCTTTTTTAGTAATTTTGACGGCTGTAAAATTAGGTTTATTTACATCTTCAAGATAACGGCTCATTATCGTACTTGTGTAGCTACTAGTCTTAATCTCGCCATAGCCAAATAAATTACACGTATCACAAAGTTTATTGGCAAGTTCTACTGCACGGTCATTATCTTCACCCCAGTTATCACCATCACTGCAATGGAACGTATAAATATTCCAATTTGCTGGATTATAACGTTCTGCAATCAATTCCAAGGCCTTTTCATAGCCGCTACTTATATAAGTACCGCCACTTTCACCGCGATGGAAGAAATCATTTTCATTAACTTCCTTAGCTACCGTTGTATGGGCAATAAATGCTATTTCCACATTCATATAACGAATGGTTAAAAACTGATACAATAGAAAATAAAAGCTACGGGCAAGATATTTTTTCGTTTGACCCATAGAACCTGATGTATCCATGATACAAATAACAACTGCATTTGAATCACGTTTCATTTTTGGTTTTTTATAAAAGTACTTAAGATCTGTCTCATGAAATGGCATTCTCTTGTCTTCTGGATAGTCAATACCAGCTTCCTTCATTGCACGCTTTGCACGTTTTTCACGTTTAATCTTTTCAATCATACTATGCTTTTTAGAAAGTCTGTATCTCGCCCCCTTATCGCGCACACCGCTTCTCTTAGAACCATACTGGGTTTCAATTTCATTAAATTGCTTATGTTGAAGATAAGGAAGGCTTAGGTCTTCAAATAATAAAGAAATTGCTTCCTCTATTGTTACTTCTGTTTCATAGATATCTTCGCCTTCTTCATTACCTGCACCCTCTTCACCTTGCCCATTCCCTTCTCCATAGTCGCCTTTAGGAATCTTCTTTCCTTTAGCTTCTTGGCCATTACCGGACACAACCCCTTTCTGGTTGCGTCCGTATTTGAAGTAATACTCCTTTAGGCCTTTAATAGGAATCTTGATTTTCTTATTTTTACTTTTTCCAATAATACTTTCTTCTGAAATAATGCTTCCTATATTCTCTTTAATACTTTTTTCTACTAGTTCCCTATGTCTCCTACGGTCTTCCACGCTACGATCTCTGCTATGGGGTTGAAACTCTTTAAAAATGGCTGTCATACTTTTACCCTAGTCTTTCCATAAATTATTAGCTGCATATTTTAGTATGACATTACAACAATGGTCACAATATCCGTTGAGTTTCATTTCTTCAACCATAGCATCGTATTTTACGTTTTGTTCCTTATCTCTTACCTTGCTTTGAGTGATAATTCTTGAAAGCTCTCTTACAGAAGCTGTGAGTTTCTTTTCAATGGCTTCTTTAAGAGGCTCATAAGCCGTATAATCTACTTTGCCACCGTTTCGGATAATAGAGAACATATAAGCTGTTACATCTTGTCTGAAGCCTTTTGCACCAGCTTGCGTAATACCTAATTGCTCTTCAATAGAGCGCATGAATTCTTCATCAGGATTAAGTTCCTCTCCTGTATTAGGGTCCTTGATTTTTGTCTTATTTGCATAAGCTTCTGCATGATCAAGATAATTATTGAACAAATCTTCAGCTTGCTCACGATAGCCATGAATGAAAGCCTTAGTAACTTCTTTTTCAAGCATTTTATGATACTCTTTCTTGATTGTATCTTGTAAGAAACCAAGATATTTTTTCTTAAGCTCATCTGTTGTGGTCATTTCTTTGACTTCTCTTGATAAAACATCAATGAGCCCAATTGGATTAATACAATTACAATCTGATTCTGATAAAGCTGTATCAATAGCTTTTGTAATAAATCTTGTAGAAATGCCTGTCATACCTTCACGTTCTGCTTCATCGCGAAGCTCTAAAATATCTACACGTTTTGTTGTGCCCTTTTCAATAATTTCTTCACCATTATAAATCTTCAGCTTAGTAAGTGGATCTACCTTAGCAGATGGTGTCAAACGTGTTAAAATAGCAAACATTGCTGCGATTTCTAACGTATGTGGTGCGATATGAGACTTGAAGTTAGAATTTCTAAGCATCTTTTCATAAATTTTAATTTCTTCGTTAAGCTCTAAACAATAAGGTACTTCAATCTTAACGATACGGTCTAAGATAGCTTCGTTGGTATGATCAGATTTAAATTTATTCCACTCTGCTTCATTAGAGTGTGCTAAAATAACCCCGTCAAAATAAATCATTGCATTTTTACCAGGCGAAGGAATACTCTTTTCCTGAGTTGCTGTAATCATGGTATGTAAGTATTCAACGTCGTTTTTAAATACCTCGATAAATTCTACAATGCCACGATTACCTGCATTAAATGCACCATTTAAAGAAAGTACCCTTGGATCATCTTCTGGGTATAAATCCATTTTTGAGATGTCAATTGAACCAATTAGAACCGACGTATCTTGATTGTTAGGATCTACTGGTGGCACAACGCCAATTCCTTTACGAGAGCGGACTGAGAAATCAGTTTGAACCACTGGAAAATCCTCATATTTGCCTTCAAATTCATGAACTAAACGATATTTACAAGCTGGACACAAGTCCCCTTCGATTTTAATACCTAATAGTTCCTCCATTTGTGGGCGTAAGTGTTTTGGAATAAGATGCAGAGGCTCCTCACGCATTGGGCATCCATCTAAGGCATAAATTGGATCACTTGTTTCTAGGAGATGTTTAATCGCCTCAATAAGAGAAGACTTACCTGCGCCAACAGGACCTACTAAATAGAGCACTTGCCTAGATTCTTCGCCTTTCATTGCTGCTGAACAAAAATATCTTACAATCTTCATAATTGTCTGATCTATGCCATAAAAATCATTTTTAAAGAAATGATAACGTTTAATCATCTCTTTACCATAGATTCGCATAAGACGTGCATCCTCTTCAGTCTTAATATAGTCTACCCCTGGCTCAGTGAGCAATCTATATAGTCTTTCATGGGCTAGCTCATAAATACTTGTATCTTCCTTTAGAATATCTAGATATTCTAAAAATGTTCCTTTAAATTTTGTTCGTTTTCTTGCCTGTCTATCAGCCATAATAAGTTCAGAAAAATCCACCATATATTTTCACTCCTTTGCATAGGAAATGCTCTCTTTAAAATATATGGTGGACTTTAACAATAAATTCTTATTTCTTGTTTTTTATTTAGATTAATTTTTTTATAATTAAGATACCATTCTTGCCGAGTTTGTTCACTTTTAAATAACGACTATACATAACTTGTCCTTCTATAGGTACCTCAATTTCATTTTCACTACAGTTTAATATAATCTTTAACTTATTTTGGTTATAATCATCTATCTTTAGAAATTCAAGTACTCTAGAATTCTCTAGCTCATGGGTAAAATGAAAATTTCTACTCTTAAAAAGTGGCTCCGTAAGACGTAACTGTAACAATGTCTGAATAGTTTCCATTTCTTCTTTATACAGTCCCTCTTCAATTTCCTTCCAAGGCATACATCTTCTACAATCCGGGTCATGTGCCCCATCTAAAAGCACTTCAGTCCCATAAAAAATGCAAGGACTACCTGGCATAGCAAGTAATAATAATATTTGCTGATACATTTTGTCTTTATTTTGAATACGATGCATTAGCCTAGCTGTATCATGGGAATCTAACAAGTTAAACAGTACATCATTCGTCTGTTGCATATATAAGGTGTAGCATCTATTAATGAGAGCTTCAAACTTTTCACTTGTCTCTTCCTGGTTCAGCCAAAAATCTGTAATTGTTTCACCTAAAGGATAATTCATCACCGCATCAAATTCATCGCCACGTAGCCAACTTATCGCATCATTCCATATCTCGCCAAGTATATAGAGGTCTTGCTTTATCGCTTTAAGCCTTCTTCTAAGTGCCTTACAGAAACTATGGGATACTTCATTAGCCACATCTAAGCGAATCCCATCAATCTGATAAGTATTTACCCAATACTCACAAATACTGATTAAATATTCTTGAACAACTTCATTGTTCGTATTGAATTTAGGCATCTTGTCATTAAAAGCAAAGCTAAAATAACGCCCTTCATGCGCATTGTTACCTCGAGGGTCAAAAGGCCATTCATTCACCATGAACCAATCATAATACTTAGAATTAGGCCCCTTTTCTACCACGTCCTGCCATTTAGGAAATACGGCGCCTGCATGATTAAATACGCCATCTAACATGACTTTAATCCCCAAAGCATGTGCCTTCTCTACTAATTCTTTCATTGTCTCCTCATCACCAAAGTAAGGATCTATTTTAAAATAATCAATCGTATCATATTTATGAGTACTTGGACTTTCATTAATAGGTGTTAAGTAAATACCTGAAATATGAAGTGACTTTAAATAGGGTAACTTTTCAATAATTCCCCTTAAATCACCTCCATAAAATTCATTGTTTTTCACGGTATCTTGTGGCCCTGCCCATGATAATGTGCCTTCTTTATTTAAACTTGCATCGCCATTACAAAAACGCTCTGGAAAGATTTGATACCATATGGTGTCATTTACCCATTTAGGTACTGTATTAATATCACTTTTATTCATCCATGGGAATGTAAAATATTGAGGTTGACCTTTCATCTCTTCTAAATCTTCTAAGGTATAAAAGCCATCTTCAAAATAATAGATGACCTCCTCATTACATATAAGCTCGAAATAATAGCGACATCTTTTAAAGGGTGGCTGTACTGTTGTGGTCCACCAATTATGATGTGCTAAGCGCTTTTTAAACACTATTTCTTCTCGTTTTCCTTCCCAAGTGCTGTTACTTCCCAAAATTCCATTCGTGAAAGGGTCTCCATAGTGTAAAAACACTTTGGAGACCTCCTGACCCGTTTTCAAATTAATAATTAAGTTATTTTCATCTAATGCATAGCAATAATTATCGCTGCTACGATGATATACTCCCTGAAGTTCCATATATCCTCCCTCACATTTAAGCTAATAACATTTCTCTAATTCTTTTACAATTTCATTCATCTGCGCCGCTAGCTGATTAATCATCGTTGCACATTCAGCTTGTGTTATAGTTTTTTCATTGACTTCTTCTGTCACACAAGCAAACTCCTGCGCAATCGCATTAATTTTTACAACACGCTCTAATACACTATTTTTGTGCTTATCAATGATTGTAATCAAATCATTTGTATGATTAATTTCTTCATCAATATAATTCATTTTGCCTAAGATCATCTGAAAGCTCTTGTTGGCATCATCTACTAAAGGCCTTTGATGCTCAAAAAGATTTACCGCTTCACCTAGTTCACCTATTGCAGAACGGCTCTTTTCTTCAATAACTGCTAAAAGACCTTGAATTGCATGAATTGCCTCACTTGTTTGCTGAGATAAATTACGCACCTCACTAGCAATTACAGCAAATCCTCTGCCAAAGTTACCAGCCCTTGCAGCTTCAATAGACGCATTTAATGCTAATAACTCTGTTTGATCATTAATGCCTTTTACCATTGTCAGTATGCCGTATATATTGGCTGTTTCTTCACTTAATGCTTTTACTGAAGTGCTCACTTTATGACTCATTTCTATATTTTTAAGTGCATTGTCATCTAAAGTACTTAAACTTTGTTGTGTGTTTTCACTAACAGCCATAACATCCTGTGATACATTTTGTACCTCGCCAACTACCTTGCCCACTTTACTTACTTGCTGCGAAAGCTGTTCCATAAGTTCTGCGGTTTCCTGTGTCTGCTCACTTTGAGTTTTCGCACCCTCCGCCACTTGTTTTACCGTACTGCTTACTTCACTGGCTAAACGTGCTGTTTCTCCACCTTGATCCTTCAAAGCCTCGGCATTTTCTTTTACCTTTTCTGTAACAATTTGACTTGCTGCAAGCATCTGCCTAATTGAGCCTAGCATATGTATAAACCCGCTTATCACAAGATTTGTTTCTACTTCTCGGCTCTTAATCACCTTTGAAATGTCTTCTTCAAAAACTAAATTACCCTCTTCAACCTTTTTCATATACTGGGCAATTTTTACAAGCGGCCTTGTAAGTTTCTTACCTAACATAACACTTAACAAAATAGCTACAATACTACACATGCATAAGACAATCAAAATATTAATACATGACCGGTTAAATCCTTGCATTAAAACAGCTACTGGTGCAACACTCACAACCTGCCATCCATTGGTGCACTGAATTAAGCTTACAATATTACGCTTTACATTACTTGTCACCACTACTTCTTGACGTTCTTCTTCCCCCATAGCCTGAAGTAATTGCTGCAGTGATATGGTATCTGCACTACCTGCAATCATTTTATTATCTTCATCTAATATTGCAAGAGACATTTGCCCCTCTACATTACTTAAATCTAAAAGTTCATTTAAGTAATCACTATTCATGGCAAAAATCACAGCCCCCTCACTGCCACCTGCTACCTTTCTTGCCAAATAAATATTGCCATCATCTAAGGTAAACCATGTAAACTCTGTAGTTTGTGCCGTAACTACCTTATCATATACTCTATTTAATTTAAAATTTTGTAAGTTAAATGTATCCTTCGTCTTTACATTTTTATAATAAATGGTATCGTTTCCGTAAATATAAATACCATTTATAGCATCTTGCACTTTAATAACTGGTGAAACAACTTCTTGAACCTTTCCTCTTAATACAGATTGTTCGTTTGCACTTAGCTGATCATATTGATTTATCATCTTTTGGATATAAGAGGAACTTGTTAAATCTCCCATTACCCCTCTACCTGTTTCAATAAAGCCATTTACATTATAGCTTAATTGTTCTACAAGCTTTTTAGTATATACGCTTACCAATTCTTCAGTACTGTTAGTTGTAAACTTGATGCTCATAGACATGATAATCAGTGCGGGTACAATGGCAATAAATGAAAAGTACATAATAAGTTTAGTCTGCAGTTTTCTTTGCCTCATAAATCTTCCTCCTATATCCATATTTAAAATACTATTTTACAGAACCACTTGTAACACCTGATACATAGTATTTTTGAAGCCAAATAAATAATATGGTAATTGGAATAGCAATACATACACTACCAGCAGCAAACATGGTGAAGCAGTTTTCAATATTTTCTTTTTCTGTCATATACCAAAGTCCAATAGCTACTGTATATTTTTCATAGTTGTCACCCATGATAATCTTTGCAAAAATATAATCCATCCAAGGTGAAATAAATGCTTGAAGTGCTGTATACACAATAATTGGTTTTGAAAGTGGTAATACAATCTTTGTAAAAACTTGTGCATTAGTCGCTCCATCAATACGTGCTGCTTCATCTATTTCTTTGGAAATTGTATCAAAGAATCCTTTAGAAATATAAAATGTTGTCGCTGCTGATGCTGAATATACTAAAACAAGTGCCAGAAGGCTTTGTGTTAAACCTACAGCCTTTAAAACATAATATACAGCAATCATTGACATAAAGCCTGGGAACATACCAAGTACAAGAGCTAAATTCATATATGCTTTTCTAAGTCTAAAACGCATTCTAGACATTACATAAGATACAGATAAATTGATTGTTGTACTTAATGCGCAAGATCCAATAGCTACAATTAACGTATTCACAAACCACTTTTTAAATGGAAAGACACTAGCATCCGAAAAAAGTCTTGCATAATTATTAAGTGTAAATTGTTTAGGAATAAAATACTGTACAAATGCTTTTCCTTCTGCCCTAAAAGACGTTAATATAATCCATATAATTGGAATCAGCCAAATGATACTCATAATTCCAAGTATCGCATAAACGGTTCCATTGCTTAATTTTTTACGTGCAGTATTGGTCATTTTACTCATTGGAAATCCTCCTCATTCTTTGCTGATGACGTAAAGTTGAAGGCAATTAATGAAAAGATAACTGAAATTACAAAGACTGCGATACCAATGACAGATGCACGGCTATAATCTTTGTAGTTAACTGTTAGCTTATAGAGCCAAGTTACAAGTAAATCTGTCTTACCAGCAAAATAATAATCTGTTGCCAAAGGTTCTCCTTTTGTTAAGAAGAAGATTACATTAAAGTTATTAATATTACCAATAAATTGTGTAATTAAATAAGGGGATGTGACAAATAAGATATAAGGCATTGTAATTTTTATAAAGGCCTTAACTGGAGATGCCCCATCAATTTCAGCAGCTTCATAAAGTTCTTTAGGTATATTCATTAAAATACCAGATGTAATCAACATCGTATAAGGAATACCAATCCAAAGGTTAACTGCTAGTACTGTGATTCTAGCATATGTAGGGTTTTCTAAGAACTGAATCAAATTTTGAGTAAGTCCTAGGTTTTGAAGTACTGCATTAATTGGACCATAGTCATTAAGCATAACACGCATAACAAGTAATGAAATAAACTGTGGGATTGCCATAGTGAGTACAAAGATTGTACGCCACATTTTTTTTAGGCGAATTCCATTTTTATTAATCATAAGTGCTAGTATAATACCACCTAAATAGCAGCTAGCTGTAGCAATTACTGCCCATGTGATTGTCCAACCTAAAACTGGGAAAAAAGTATGACTAAATGAAGAAGAGCTAAATAACATATCCTTAAAGTTTGCAAGTCCTACCCAGTCAAATAAAGCTCCTGGTGGTTGATGATCTCTATCATAATTTGTAAAGGCTATTAATATCATATATGCGAGTGGTAATACTGTAAAAATCATAACGCCTATAAGTGGAATAGCCATCAGTGTTACATGGAAACGCTCATCTAATAAACTTTTTAATTCTTCTTTAAATGTTGGGATGTGTCTATTATTTTGAACTAATTTTTGTACATTCCAAGCACTATGTATATTACTTACGTAAATCACCAAGAAGATAGCTACAACTGCTAAGGCACACACACCATAAAGTAAAAACAGCATGGAGTTATCACCTTGTGAAAGCACTTCTATACCTAGTGCCTCATCCATTACCCAGCCTTGTGCGTTTGTGCCAAGTGTAATTAGGCCTTGTAATTTACTTAAACCTATAGCTATTAAGAAATAAATAAAAACTATTTCACTTACTAGATACAGAAGTCCTTTTACAAACTGTTTTCTAGCGATATTCCCTAACCCCATGATTAAGAAAGAAAGTTTAGTAAAAATATCTCCTTTCGTAAAGATGGTAAAGAGATTTTCTTTTTTTGAATGGCTTTTTACTTTTTTGGTTTGCCTACTTATAACGCCTGCACTCATATAAACCTCCTTAGATTCTTCTTAAAAAGTTATTTTTATGGCAGTACTTGAAAACAAGTACTGCCATTTATTACTTCATCCTAAATAAGCCAATAATATTACTCAGCACCTTCAGTAATTGTTGCAACTAATGTATCGAGTTTTGCTTGATAATCAGCTTCTGTAATTGTACCATCAAATGTTTCTTGAACGAATGCTTTTGTTGCATCCCAGAATTTACCCATTTGTGGAATAGAAGGCATTGCATAAGAATAATTAAGTTGTGCAAGAAGTGCCGCAACTGCTGGATCTGATGTTACTTCACTACTTTCAGAAAGTGATTTAGCTACTGGTACAGCACCACGATCTTCAAAACGTTTTAACTGATTGTCTTCATTTGTAAGCCAATTTGCAAGAGCCATTGCTTCAAGAGGATACTTCGTATTAGCTTTTACACAATAGATTTTGAAACCTGAGAAAGAAGACATGTGTTTTTCTTCACCATTAAAGTTAAGTGTTGGAAGTTCAGCAACTCCGAAGTTATCTCCTAAAACTTCTTTGTAGGTTTCTGTTTTCCAAGGACCTGCAATATAAGCACCTAATGTACCTGCTTCAAATTGTGTTGCAGCTACTGTATCATCAAATGATACAACGCCTTCAGCTTTAAGACCACCTAATAATTTAGCAACTTCAAGTCCTTGTTCATTGTTAAATGTAACAGTTTTTGGATCTGAACCATCTGTTCCAAATAATTCACAACCATTTGATAAGAAAAATGGACCTGAGTAATAAGCATTAGCAATATCCATTGCAAATGGTGTCACACCATCAGCTACATCTGCTGTTAACATTGCATCTAATGATTTAACTTGATCTTCATTGAAAATTGCTTTGTTATAGAATAAGAAATATGTTTCTGAAGCACTTGGATAGCCATAAAGCTCTCCATCATATGTAGAAGCATTAACTGCTGCTTCAACAGAACGTTCTTTTATTTCATCTGCATATTTTGTATTTTTATAAACTGCACCAGCTTGTACAAGTTCACCAAGTTGGTCATGGGCAATAGCAAATACGTCTGCTGCTGCTTCTGTATCTTTTAAAACTTCTGTTTTAGCTTGGTCTTCACCATTAACACGTACTGTAATATTCCAGTTAACCCCTGGGTTAGCTGACTTAAAGCTCTCAACCATTTCATTTAACATTGTTTGATCATCTTGTGAGCCCCATACTGTAAGTGTAACGTCAGTATTAGCTGGTGCTGTGCTTTCTTCTGCAGCTGCACTGCTTTCTGTTGGTGCTGTGCTTGGTGTAGCTGAAGTACTTGTACTACCGCCTCCACAACCTGCTAATGAAAGTCCCATGGCACCAATTGTTAACATACTTACTATTTTAGAAAACATCTTTTTCTTCATGAAAATCTCCTCCTATAAATAGTTCTTTTTATTTTTTTTACTTATATTAAAACCTTGCCTATCCATGTCCTTATTACTCATTGACAGGCAAGGAATTTAATCGGAAACGATTCTAAATTTTATTTATTTGTTACTGCCTCAATACCCCAGATTTCATTTGCATATTGTAAAATAGTACGATCGCTTGAGAAGATACCAGCATTTGCAATATTTTTAAGGCTCATTCTTGCCCAATTCATTTGATCCTTGTATGCTGCAAATACGCGGTCTTCAGCTTCTTTGAAGGCTACAAAATCTTCTAGAACGAAATAAGTATCTCTTTCTTTCATAAGACTTGCATAAAGATCTGCAAAATCACCACTGCCATCATCTTCAAATGTTCCATCAACTAAGCTATTTACAACTCTTAGAAGTGCTTCATCTGCTTCAGCTACTTGACTACCTTTATATGTTTTTTGGATTTTTTGAATATCTTCTACACGAAGGCCAAAGATAAAGTTGTTATCTTCTCCTGCTTCTTGCACAATCTCTACATTAGCACCATCATAAGTACCAAATGTTAAAGCACCATTAAGCATGAACTTCATGTTACCTGTACCTGATGCTTCTTTACCTGCTGTAGAAATTTGTTTTGAAATTTCTGCGGCTGGGAAGAGTTTCTCTCCATAAGAAACACGGTAGTTTTCTACAAAGAGTACTTGTATTTTTTGACTTACTACTGCATCGCTTTCAATTAATGCCTTAATGGCACCTATGAATTTTACAATAGATTTGGCACGTCTATAGCTTGGGAATGCTTTTGCCCCAAAGATAAATGTTACTTTAGGCATATCCATATCAGGATTTTCTTTAATACGATAATATAAATCTAAGATATAGAAGGCATTTAAAAGTTGTCTCTTATATTCATGAAGACGTTTAATTTGAATATCGAATAAAGAATCTGGATCAATGACTGTACCTTCTGTTTCTTTAATATATGCTGCAAGTTGTTCCTTCTTAATATGTTTAATTTCAAGAAGACGTTTTAAAACTTTCTCATCATTGACATAAGCTTCTAATTTCTTAAGTTCACTTAAATCAGTTACCCAATTTTCATTGCCTAAAAGTTCTGTAATAAGGGCAGATAACTCTTTATTACAAAGTCTAAGCCATCTTCTTGGTGTAATACCATTTGTTTTGTTTTGGAATTTCTCTGGATATAATTCATACCAATTATGAAGCTCTGTATCTTTTAAGATATCTGTATGAAGTTGTGCAACACCGTTTACTGCATGACCTACTTCAATAGCTAAATTAGCCATACGTACTTGGCCATTTCCAATGATTGAGAATTCTTCAATAGCTTTTCTACCATACCCTCTTTGCACAAGCTCTTTTACAAAGTTGTTGTTAATAAGTTCAATAATATTAAAGATGCGAGGTGAAATCTTCTTAATTAATTTAATATCCCATTTTTCTAAGGCTTCAGCTAAGATTGTATGATTTGTATAAGCAAATGTTTCTTTTGCTATTTTAACAGCTGTTTTAAAACTTACATCCTCTTCATCTACAAGTAAACGAATAAGTTCTGGAATTGCAAGTGTTGGATGTGTATCATTAAGCTGTACTGCATGATATTTACTAAACTCTGTAAAATCAGTATGACCTAATTTTTTATAAGTTCTAATAATATCTTGAAGTGTTGCACTTACCATAAAATATTGTTGGCGTAATCTTAATATTTTACCTGCTTCTTTAGAATCACTAGGATAAAGCACACGTGTAATATTTTCAGCTTCATTTTTCATATGTAATGCTTTTTCATAATTTTGTTCACAGAACTCATTAAAATCAAATGGTACAATACTTTCACATTGCCATAGTCTAAGTGTATTTACATTTTTTGAACCATAGCCAATAATAGGAACATCATAAGGAACTGCTTTTACACTATAATCCTCAAAGCTTACTGTAACAGCTTCGCTATCTTTACGAATGCTCCATGGATCTCCATATTTAAGCCAAGTATCAACCTCTTCTACTTGTCTACCATCTATAATACGTTGGTTAAATAAACCGTTTTGATAACGAAGACCATACCCTACAAGTGGTAAGTGCATTGCTGCACCAGATTCCATAAAGCAAGCTGCAAGTCTACCAAGTCCACCATTCCCAAGTCCTGCATCTTCTTCAATTTCTCCTATTGTATTAAGGGAAATGCCCATTTCACCTAATACTTCTTTAACTTCATCATACTGCTCCATACAAATGAGGTTGTTTCCAAGTGCACGACCCATTAGGTACTCAGCTGAAATATAATACGCACGTTTTCCTTGATTATATGCATCTGTTGTATTTTGCCAATCTTCTACAATCTCTTCAAGTAATGCTAAAGACACTGCATTGAAGACTTCATAATCTAAAGCATCTTCAAGTTTTTTACCATATTTCACCTTGCAGTATTTTGAAATGTTTTGTTTAAATACTTCTTTGTTCATTTTATTTCCCCTTTCGCCCATATAGCTTTGTTAACTTTTTAAGCTTAATACTGAGTGTTTCATTAATATCTTCTTTTTCCATACGCCAGCGCCAGTTAATGCCGCCAATAGTAGATGGTATATTCATACGTGCCGTATTATCAAGTCCTAATAAATCTTGCATTGGTATAATAGCAGTACTTGCCGGACTTGCCCAAACACCACGAATAAATCCCCAATGATAACCTTCTTTTTTAGTAAGTCGTAAATAGCGTTTTGCAAAATTTAATGCCTTTTTATTTTCCTTCTGTGCCATCCAACCTACAATTGTATCATTATCATGTGTTCCTGTATAAACAACAGAATTTTGAATTTGATTATGTGGTAAGTACTCGCTATCACCTTTAGGATCAAATGCAAACTGCAATATATTCATACCTGGATAACCAGTACCTTCACGTAATGCAATAACTTCATCCGTCATAAATCCTAAATCTTCAGCGATAATATTAACTGCGCCAAGTTTGTCTTTAATAGCCTCAAAAAGTGCTAAACCTGGACCTTTTGTCCATTGACCATTTTTAGCGGTTTTATCACCATAAGGTACCTCCCAGAAAGATTCAAATCCTCTGAAATGATCAATACGAATGACATCATATAACAAAGCATTTTGTTGTATTCTTTGAATCCACCAATCATAACCTGTCTTAGCCAATGTTTCCCAATCATAAATTGGATTTCCCCAGAGCTGACCATCTTCTGTAAATGCATCTGGCGGACATCCTGCAACTGTAATTGGTGTTCCTTCTTCATCTAACTTAAATAATTCTGGATGTGCCCAAGTATCACTACTGTCTCCAGCTACATATATAGGAATATCTCCTATAATTTGAATGCCTTGACCATTCGCATATTCTTTAAGCGTCATCCATTGCTCATAAAATATATATTGAAGAAATACCCAATAGCCTATTTCATCTTTAAGTGCATCTTTATAACTTTCTACTACACTCTCTTCTCTTTTTTTAAGAGGTTCTTCCCATTCTTGCCAGCTGACCTCATCTTTACTTATTTTAATTGCCATAAATAAGCTATAATCGTCTAGCCAACTTGCATTTTCTTTTTGGAACTTATTCATTTCCTTTAATAGGTTTTTATTATTTTTTGCTTTTTCATATGCTTCTTTCAAAGCAGCCATCTTCTTAGGTACAACTTTTTCAAAATCTACGCTTTTGGAATCGTTACCGCTATTGCATATACTTGCATAAGTTGTTTCTTCTAATAGTCCCTCATCCACTAATGCTCTTAAATCAATTAAATAAGGGTTTCCTGCAAAAGCTGAAAAGGCTTGATAAGGTGAATGACCATATCCAGTAGGTCCTATTGGAAGTATTTGCCAATATCTTTGACCAGCTGCTTTTAAAAAATCTACAAATTCATACGCACATTTTCCAAAAGTTCCTATACCTTCTGCTTCTGGTAATGATGTAATATGCATCAAAATCCCACTTGCTCGTTCCATGCTGCCCCTCCTATATCTAATCTAAGTTAAACTCTTAAACTTAATTAATACCTTAATTTAGATTTGGTACCGTTTCCAAACGGTTTAAAAAATTTATAAATTAATGTTTTAATATTTAATTTATTTAAATACATCTTAAAATATACTAGCGTAAAAGTCAATAAACTTTTTATTATTTTATAATTTATTGTACATTTTACTAAATTATAAATTTTGTTATATGACTTTTAGACAAAAAAAATAAAAGGTATTGCAAAATAAAATACTAGGCACTTAAGTGCTACGATTCTCCCCAAGTGCATCAAAAAATCACACCAAAGGTAGATGTATCATACCAAGTGCCTAGCTCTATTATTAAATATATTAGGAAAGTCAAATTACTATGCTGCTTCTATTTCTTGTAGTAACAATTATAATAATTGGTTATATCTTTAAACGCATAAAACTTTTCGCCATTTATATCTTCTATAGGTGTAAGTTTAGATAGAGGTACTTTCTTAAAAATAGTCTTCATATACCTAGATGGAATATACAGTTGATTTTTAAAAAAAGTACCCGTTAAATCATAACGCATATAACTTTCATTTTTTATATCAGCCTCTTGCTGCAATGTGCCAATCACATTCAGTGCACCCGTGAGCTGTTTCATTTCATCTGTTAAATCAGGTTGATCTGTTAGGGTATAATCTTCCTTGCCATTTTCCCTTACCTCTGCCATATCCATATCTACATATAAAATTCCCTTGATTCTTGGATAGTTCTTTAACAAATCATCATAAAAGTAATCTAATTTCTGTTTCGCATCATAAATAGTATACGTATGATCTACCCTAGAAAAGTGTGAAATTGCAAGTCCTGAAATAAGCATAGGTTTACTATATTGGAAATTCTTATAAAAGAAATCTATGGCTTCTTTGCCATCGTATACATAAGCCTCTCCAGACTTATATCTCGGAATATAAATATTAATTCCTACCCAATCTACATATCGGTTTCCTGGATAATAAAACATGCTTTCATACGCCTTATTATCAGAAATGCTCCATACAACAACTGCATTCTCAATGTATTCTTTTATCACATTATATGCTCTCTCATAAGTTTCCTTGTATGCCTCTGGACTTCCCATAGTTGAGCTTACTGGAAATAGTTCAATAAATACTGGTATATGATAAGCACTTTTCAAATCCATTGCCAAGCGATATATCGGTGTCAAATCTCCTTCAGATTTAAAGTAGACTTTAATGTAAGGCGTCTTTTTCTGTGCAATACACTTTAATATTTCTTTATTTGCAATACGTTCTTCAGGATTATATTGAAAAATCTTAAAGGCATTCGTAGCCCCTATTAAATTGTCGAACCTTCTAATATCTCTGCCAATATTTTGATCCGCACTTACATCAGCACCTAAATATACTCCTTTTAATGGTTCATAGGCTGCTAAATTAATGCTATCTTTGATATAAATAGTTACATCTTTTTCTTTTTTAGAAGCTTCTATATTTGAAACTGTAGTATCTTTTTGTGTACAGCCACCTAACATACAAGTACAACATAAAAAAATAATTCCTATTAAGTTTGCTCTTTTCATCCGGCTCACCTCATAGAAATTATTGTCAATTATTCCCTATTTTATTCATTGCTAATTATTTTGTTCTCTATTTTGTAAATAGCAATCTAATGTTTTTAAATAATTAAGATACATTCCTCCCTCTACAGGAATTAAATATTGCTTTTCAAAAGCAGTATATGGAATAGACTTTCTTCCGCCATTTAATGCATCTTGATAATAACTATCTAACGTTTCAATTGGTAAAAAATAATATTCGCCATATTTCTTAAAATAAACAATCAAAAAGGCTTCACCACCTTGTTTATGAAAAGCATTCATAAAATTTACCTGATGGGCATGAATATTATTAATTGGTAAAAAGCCCTTTGTCGTCTCCTTCGCATCAAAACAAATGCTAATGCCTTGTACGACGCCAATATAGTCGACAGTACTTTTTTGATCAAAGTATGCTAGCGTTATAACTCGCTTCTCTTGATCAATACGAATTGGCTTAATTGGTGTCGGTACTTTTTGTACAACTGCCAACCCTTTTTCTAAAAAAAGTTCATTCGTTACATTAATTTGCTCTTCTAGTTCATTTCCTCTAAGTCCCCTAGTATTCCAATAGCCCATTTTTTCCCTCTTTTCTTGATTTTCTGTAAAATTACGGTTATTATTAAATAAGATTAGGATATATTTTCCATTTATACATATTTTAAACTGACTTATCCATTCATCAATTATTCTTATAGGAGGTGTTTACCTTGCCACGCTTTGTGCATTTTTTTAAGACATTTTATCAAAAACAATTTTTCAGGTTGCCCGCCGAGCAAAAAGCTAAACTTCTGGCCCGGGATCATTTTTACTTTTTAGCCGGCATCTATTATATGGAGGCAAAAAAATATAAAGATGCTACACCTTGTTTTCAAAAGGCTAAAGCATATAGACATTTAATCGTAGTTTATCAAAAACAAGGACTTTACTCAAAAGCACTTGAAGTTGCTGAAGCTCACGGATTTTATGATTTAGGTGCTAAACTTTGTCTACAAATCGAGAACACAAAAAAGGCTGCCTCTTTTTATGCACATGAAAAACCTTTAAAAGCTGCCAAGTTATATGAAAAAGGTCATTTTTTCTTTGAAGCAGGTTTAAATTATCTTAAAGCTTATGAACCTACCAAGGCCTTTGAATGTTTTAGCCAGTGTTCCAAATTAGCGGACAAGCAAAAAGGCCTAGATTACTTAAATGAATTCGGTCTTGTCCTTTATTTTACTAAACAGTACGAAGATGCCTTTAAAGTTTTCTTATCTCTAGAAGACTACTACTCTGCCCTAGATTGTGCAAAGAAACTAAAAGAACCTATTCTAATTGATTCTGTTACAATGCTTCTCGCAGCCTATGAGGCTGAAAATGCACATTACTTATTGGCCGGCAAATGTGCTGAAACTGTAGCACCCGAACGTGCTCTTGTTTACTATGCACAAGGTAAATCTTATTATGACATGATTCGCCTGCTTATTTCAAGACAAGAATATGAAAAAGCAGTTAACGTCTGCATCCTACAAAATCAATTGGAAATGGCCTATGAGATTGCACATACCTATGATTCTACTTTAATGGTCATATAACTTACATACATCTCATTTCAATTTATATACAAACTTTAAAAGCTGATTGATTATATATCACACTACTTAATAGCTATAATCACAAATAGAGCAATCACACATCTGTGTAATTGCTCCATCTATTTTCATTCTTTCTTTATTTTATATAAGCGCTTCCCCAGCACAGATTTCAGAATAAATCTTAGGTGCAGGTACTGTAAACACGCGGTCTTGTAAATAAACAAATGGTGCTTTGCAAAGTTCAAACTTCACTTTATAGGCACATAATATTTGAGAACGAAGGCCATATTTACTTACAAAGTATTTATTTTCAAGTTGATCACCATACTTAGGGTCTCCAATAATCGGATGACCAATTTGACTTAAATGGGCACGAATTTGATGTGTTTTACCTGTTACAAGCTGTACTTCTACAAGCGTATAACGACCATTTGTTTTTAAAGGTAAAATACGTGTTTCTACTGGTTTTGCCCCTTCTACATAATGCTCTGTAATGACCACTTCATTTTTGCCCTCTTGTTTTACATGATATCCTTTTAAAATCATAGGAGCACTAATACGTCCTAATACAATACTCATGTAATATTTAGAGATTTGCTTGGTCTTTAACATATCACTTAAAACTTGTGTGGCGGCAATATTTTTACCCACTAATACAATTCCAGCTGTATTACGGTCTAAGCGATTACATGGTGCTGGTGTAAATCCTTTAGACCTACTTGGGTCATAACTTCCATTTTCTTTTAAGTATGAAAGTACTTCATCTGCTAAGCTGTGACCGTCTGCATGGTCTTTTTGGGTTAAAAGGCCCATTGGCTTATCTGCAATAAGAATATTCTCGTCCTCATAAACTGTTTTAAAGCTAATAGGCACCTTAGCTACCTTCTTTTCTACAACAAATTCAGCAAATTGTTCCTCCGTAAAAAAGATCTTAATTTCATCCTGTGCTTTTAAAATCTCATTGCCTTGAGGCTTTTTACCATTATATTTAATTTTTTTAGTACGCATGCCCTTGTAAATTAAACTTTTAGGACAACCGGCTAAATATTTACCTAAAAATTTATCCAATCTCTGATTGGCTTCTACATCAGTAATTACTATTTGTCTCATTTTTCCACCATTTTACATTATTAATTCTTGAATAAGTTGTGTATGTTCTTCCAACTTTTCACTTGTATAACAAGCATCCTTCTCAATTTTTACCATTGTGTTTTTAAGATTATTTTCAGTATCTAACTTTACAAAATGAATTTGTTTTATTTCAATTCCTTTTGCTTTTAAACGATTTTCAAGCCAAAGTCTATTTTTCTTAAGTACTTCCTCGTTACATACTAAAAAGTAAATGCTTCTAGAGGTTACAACAATATGTTCAATTAATATAGTCGCTCTTGCATCCGGAATAATACAACTATGAAAGAGACTATAGCTTCCTTTCATAGTTTCAAGAATTTCACCTTCTCTGCTATTGCCATCTTTAAATTTTAAATAAACACATAAGCGTGATAAACTTAAGGCTAAACCAATCACTAAAAATCCTGAAATAATTGTGAAGATATTCGCACGTTCCCCAGTTATCATAATGCCAATACCATAAACTATAACAACTACTAGCGTCCAAATGCCCGTATATATGCTATATTTTTTCTTTTGTTTTTTAATATAATCTTTTTCCTGTTTAATCATCCCATCACCTACTGTGTATAAATCATTTTAACTGTCATGCCACCATCAATAACGAAATTGCTACCAGTTATGAAACTTGCCTCATCCCCTGTTAGATACATAACCGCATTTACAATGTCTTCCGGCATTCCTACACGTCCTACCAAATGTTGTGCATGATCGGCTTCTGTTAGTGCCGTAAACTTACGATACTTTTTCTTCTTATATTGTGAAACATCAATCCATCCTGGACTAATAGCATTCACTCGCACACGATGTGCTAAACTATTGGCTAAAGCATGGGTGAGTGCTAAAAGTGCACCCTTCGATGCAGAATAAGCCTCTGTATGTGGCTCACTCATCAAAGCCCTTGTAGAGGAAACATTAATAATGCTACTGCCTTCTGGCATATGTGGTCCACAGTACTTTGCACATATAAAAGCACCTGCTACATTGACACGCATCACTTGGTCAAAGGCCTCAACACTACTTGTAAAAAGTGTATCAGAGGCTTCTCCTGTATTAATTGCTGCATTATTAATTAATATATCAATCTTGCCGTAGCGTTCAATGACCATCTGTACCATATCTTTCACAGATTGTTCTGAGCTTACATCCGTTGGAATCATTAAACAGTCTCCACCAATTTCACAAATAGCAGCTTCTGTTTCTTTTCCAGCTTCCTCGTCAACTTCTGCAATAATGACACTCGCACTTCGTCTTGCATACTCTACAGCAATACAGTGTCCTATACCTTGCCCACTGCCTGTAATTACAACAACTTTCCCTTTAAAGTCCATAAGCTTCCTCCTTTTGCTATGATGCACCTCAACTTTAGTATCTTTTATTATAACAAATAATCTAAAAGACGTATACTCCTTATAGCGTTTATCCTTAAAAAATCACATTTTTTGTCATAATAACGTTGCGATTTTATATTTTGTCTTATTTTAGCATAAAATCAAGGGATGTTACGTTGATGTAACATCCCTTTTTATTACCTATTAAATAGTTGTAAACTCTGTAAATAAATCTTTTGCTTCATCAACCTTTTGTGGACTACCAAAAACGCAGTACATATTTTGCTCAAGGCAAGCTTTAAGCATTGGTGCAAAGCTACGTAAAGTTTCATTGGTTGTAGCAAATAACTCATCTCGTGATGCTTGCTGTTCTTCTTGTTTAACACCTACTAAATGATATACTTGAGCTGTTTTACCCTCTGACGCTGGTGTATATGGAAAGTCTAACTGGCTAATTGTACCTATAAGATATTGTACAAGCTCACGTTCAGATAAATTAATATTTGCCACATAGTCTACTACTTCTTTATAAATTGTCAAGGTCTCCTTGATATTAGGGTCGCGATAAGAAGCAAAGAACATGTTGCCACTTCTTCTGAAGTCACAGAAGCAACCATATGCACCATTTTGAACACGTACACGACTCCATAAATAATCCATCGATAAAATTGACTTAAGCATCATAAGTCCACCATTATAATTATAGCCGGCTTCTTTAAAGTTATACCCTGTTGCCACATAATTTACTTGACTTGGATAAATTAAGGCTTCTTTTTCTTCACTTACTTCAAATTTCATTTGGAGTGGACTATAATCTGCTTCTTGCATGCCGTATAAGCCTTGTGTGATTTCTTCTGTAACAGTCTGTGTTAAATCCTCATCTACTGTCACGCCCACTACAATACGCTTTTTATTATTAAGGTACGCATATGCTGTCTTAAGCCCTGCAATTGTTTCTTCTTTACGATTTTCCCAATCTTTTTCAATTTCACATACGAAATGATAGAAAGTAAGTCCTTTTGTTTTTTCTTCAAAGGCTTCTGCACTTGATAAATGTGAAAGTAATCTGCCATAAGCTACACGATGACCATCTCCACTAATTGAGGATTCCATAAGTGCTTTCATTTCACGAATAATTTCTAAAAGACGCTCACCATTGTCAAATTGTGTATTCGTTATAATTTCACGCATAATTGCAACTTGTTCTTTGATATGCTCCACAAGCGCTTTAGATTGAATTTGGAATACAGGTAGATATTTGTTGTGAGACCTTAAATCATTTAGTCCTTGAATAGCAAATGAAATACTTCCTAAGTTCTCATCAATCACATGTGAAAGATCCTCATACTTATAGTTCTTTGTATCTAACTTACTAAGCATTCCTACAATCATACCAAGATATGGCATATACTTATCTTCAATGCCCTCTAATTTAATATGCCAGTTAATATAAGCTATTTTATTTGTAAAAACAGGTGTTACAATAAACTGCGTACCGTCTTTTTCCATTGTGTGATAGCGTGGATAGGTACTTTCACGTCTTAAATCTTCTTTTTTAAGAAGCGGAATACAACTTAATGTCTCAGGTGGGTCCACCTGTGCCTGGAAGTCATTAAAGCTTTTTGTTTGTGCAACTAATACTTGGATTTCCTCCTCTGATAGGCTTTTCTTATATTCTGCAAGAATTTGTGTTACCTTTTCATCCTGTTCTTTTTCAAGTCCAACCTTAGGATATAAAATAACTCTTGCTGCATGTGAATTACCAAGTAAATATTTCTTAATAAGTCCTTCAAAATAACCTGAATAAGCCTTTGCCTTAATATTTCCGATTTCTTCTTCATATTTTAAGTAAGTATATGGTGAAGCATCATATACCCAACTCTTAAGCGCTGCTAAACCATAAAATAACCCTTTAGAATAACCGCTTGAATCACTTTCACGAAGTTCAAACTCTTTAACTTGAAGTGCACCTTTTAGAAGTGCTTCTGGAATACCTTCATTTGCAATTCTTGCCAGTTCATTTTGAATCACTTCATAAAAACGCTCTTTCTTATCTTCTTTTGCATTTTTAGCAACGATTGTAAAGATTGGCTGTCTTAAATGTGTTTGGAAAGCACCATAAACATCTTCACCGATACCCTCGGCGATTAAGGCTTTCTTAAGAGGTGACGCTGGTGTATCTAAAAGTATATACTCTAAAATAGACATAGCTAACATCAGCTCTCGATCTGTAGCTTCACCTACCACCATGTTATAAGATAAGAAAAGTCCATTTTCTTTATCTTCAGCAGCTGAGTAATAACTATGTTTTTCAATTTCCTCATTAAAAGCTGATTGTACTTTAATCTGACTATCAATTGGTGCATAATCAAATTTTGATAAATATTCATTATCAATATAAGTAAGTGTCTCATTCACATCAATATTTCCATAAATACAAATATAACTATTTGATGGATGATAATATCTGCGATGGAAATCTAAGAATTCCTCATAACTTAAGTCTGGAATACAGCTTGGTGCACCACCTGATTCATTTTTATAAGTTGTATCTGGGAAAAGTGTTTCTTTGATATAACGGAAGCCAATTTCTTCTTGTGAAGAAAAGGCACCTTTCATCTCATTGTAAACAACACCTTTATAAACAATAGGGTCTTCTGGATTTTCTAAATGATAACGCCATCCTTCTTGCATAAGAATTTCTTTTTTGTCATAAATTTTAGGGAAAAAGACTGCATCTAAATATACATCCATTAAGTTATGGAAGTCTTTATCATTTTGACTTGAAATTGGATAAAGTGTTTTATCAGGATAAGTCATTGCGTTTAAATAAGTGTTAAGTGAACCTTTTGCAAGTTCTACGAATGGGTCCTTTAATGGATATTTCTTAGAACCACATAATACAGAGTGTTCAATAATATGGGCAACCCCTGTACTATTTGATGGTGGTGTTCTAAATCCAATACAAAAGCTTTTGTGTGCGTCATCATTTGGGATAATGAGTAATTTCGCTTTTGTTTTTTCATGTATATAAATATCAGCTTCGCTGTCTATTTCTTTAATATATTGTTGTTCTTGTAATGTATAACCTTTTACTGGATAAGCCACAGCTTCCCCTCCTATTTCATTTTATTATTTTAATCATTAGTACAATTATAATCTTTGACCTTATTTTTGTCTACTTAACAAATACCTCCTTTATTCTAGTCCTTTTTCTTTGCCGTCTATTTAACTGTTTGCTACCGTATTTATTATTAACGTGCACTATGCCTTAAATTATATTTATTCATATTACAAGGATTTAAGACGCAATTTGTACAAGAAGCTCCTTAAAATAGCACTGTATTTTATAATTAGTATGCCTATGTAAGCAAAAAAAAATAACACTATAAATAGTGTTATTTCAGGCTGTAGACAATTAACTTTTCCATAGTATTTTACTAGTCTAGAAATAGAAAACAGAGGTAAAAATGGACCTAAACTGCTCTTTTTACCCCTATTTTAATAGATTTTCTTGAATAATCCTCACTTAATTTGTGAGTTTATTTTGGGAAAATTCATTTGTCAACAATCTGATAACACTATAAATAGTGTTATTTAATCCTGCTGCTCATTAATTTGATTAGCCATCTGTTTAAGTTCTTGGCGATTATCATATAGATTTCTTAAAGTTCCTGTGATATCATATTCAAAGTTCTGCATATCTTGATGCACAGACTCAAGTGCTTCCTTAAGCTGTTTTTCTGCACTTTTAAAAAGGTCTTCTGCATAATCTACAGCTCCCATATGAATCTGTCTCGCATCTTCCTGGGCTGTCTCAATAATATTTTGTGCCTTTTCTCTTGCATACTGGGTAATTTCATGCTGATCAATTAAACTGGCTAATTTTTCATTAGCCTCCTCTAGAATAAGACGTGCCTCATTTTGTGCATCACCTAAAATCTTATTGCGCTCCTCAAGAATACGCTCTGATTGATAAACCTCAGTTGGGAGCTTTAATCTAATGTCATTTATAATCTCAAGTACTTGCTGCTTATCTACAGAAATCTTACCTGAAAGAAATCCTGTCTTTCCATCTTCTATTAATTCATCAAGCTGATCTAATAACATGACGATTTCGCCGCATCTTGCATTTTCCACTTTAATTACCCCTTATCCCATTTATTTTTTAACTGTTCTTCGACGTAAGTTGGTACAATTCCATGAGGGAGTCTCTTATATAAAGAAAGTTCTCTCACACTACTTGAACTCACACACTGATGTTCAGGTGCAGTCATTAAAAAAATGGTTTCTACGCTTGGCATTAACTTTTTATTTATCTGTGCTAGCTGCATTTCTGCTGCTAAGTCTGCACCATTACGTAGGCCTCTAATAATTAAGTTGGTATTTTTCTGCATGGCATAGTCTACAAGCAGACCTGAGAAACTATCTATCTCTACATTATTTAAATGACTTGTCACAGCACTTAACATTTCTTTTCTCTCATCTACCGAAAATAAACCATTTCCTTTTTGATAGTTGTATAATACAGCCACAATTAAGTGATCTACTTGAGTAGCTGCACGTTCTATAATATCTAAATGACCACAAGTAACTGGGTCAAAACTACCTGGATAAATTCCTACCTTCACTGTTTTATCCTCTCTTTAAAAAGCTCAGCACAGTTGTGCGATAATTCTTTTCTTTCCATAATACCAAATCTTGAGGGTATTTTACAATACTATTTGTACCACCTTCTAAAATAATATATCCCTCTTCACTTAACAAATCACAATCCACGATATTTTGAAGTACATCGCCAATTGTTTCTAATGCATAAGGTGGGTCCATAAAAATAATATCAAACTTTTGACCTTTAAGCTGATTAATAGCTGCATTTACATCACAGGCATAAATTTTAGCTTCATTTATAAGTCTTGTCTTTTCCAAATTTTCACGAATACATTTTAAAGCTTTTTCATCTCTTTCTACAAGTACAGCCATTTCAGCACCACGACTAAGGCTTTCAATGGCCATAGCACCACTCCCACTAAATAAGTCTAAGAAACGACACTGTGGAATATCAAAAGCAATCATATTAAAAATAGTTTCCTTAATACGATCTGTCGTAGGGCGTGTTCCCATTCCCTCCGGCGCCACTAAATTTGTTCCTCTACACTTACCACTAATTACTCTCATACATAAGCCTCCTCATTCTAGTACCCTTCATTACTTACTAATACTCATTTATTACTTTAATTTTTCATTTTTAATTGCTTTCTACTTTATATTTTTCACTGCTTTTTCAAGGCTTCTATAGTGCATTATGCAGCGACTCTTGATTCAATCGCTCCTTCATTTCATCTAATAGCTGATTATTTTCTGAAAGGCTTAAAGATGGATCCATATCCAAAAGTAATTTCACACACTTCTGAACTTCTTTTAAGACCTTAGCATCTGTATAAAGGTTAGCAATTTTCATTTCTGGCAACCCATGCTGTTTTGTCCCAAAGAATTCACCAGGTCCACGTAGCTTAAGGTCTGTTTCAGCAATCACAAAGCCATCTGTACTTTCTTCCATAATCTGAAGACGTTTCTTTGTTACCTTACTTTTTGAATCACTTACTAAGATACAGTAAGACTGATGTTTTCCGCGTCCTACACGTCCTCTTAACTGGTGAAGCTGTGCTAGTCCAAAACGCTCTGCATTTTCAATTACAATAATTGTGGCATTGGGTACATTAACCCCTACCTCTACAACTGTAGTTGAAACCAGTATTTTAATCTCACCACTTGCAAACTGATTCATAATCGCATTCTTTTCTTTAGGTTTCATTTTCCCATGTAAATAACCCATCGGAATATTGGGGAACTCTTCTGCTTGCAGCTGCGCCGTATATTCAATAACATTTTTAAGTTCACTCATCTGTTCATTTTCTTCTACCATTGGACAAATAATATAACATTGTCTGCCTTCATGAATATGCTTTTCAATAAAACGATAAATTCTCTGATGGTAATTAGAATCCACTGCATTCGTCTTGATAGGCTGACGTCCTGGTGGCAATTCATCAATAATAGAAATATCCATATCCCCATATAAAATAAGTGCTAATGTTCTTGGAATCGGCGTTGCTGTCATAACCATAACGTCTGGCACTGTCCCTTTTTCAGTCAGTTTAAGACGCTGTCTTACACCAAATCGGTGCTGCTCATCTGTAATTACAAGTCCTAAATTAGGCATCTCTACAGGATCTTCTATTAAAGCATGCGTTCCTACTAACACATGAAGTTCTCCTGCTTTAGCACGCGCAATTAACTCTCTCTTTTGCTTAGCAGTTGTAGAACCTGTAATAAGCCCAACCTCTATGCCAAAAGGTGCCATAATCTCCTTTAAGAATTCATAATGCTGCACAACAAGAACTTCTGTAGGTGCCATAAGCGCCCCTTGATACCCATCCTTTACTGCAATAAACAAAGAAATAGCTGCAATAACTGTCTTACCTGAACCTACATCACCTTGTATCAGGCGGTTCATTGCATAAGGACTTTTCATATCTCCCACAATTTCTCGCATGACACGCTTTTGCGCACCTGTCAATTCAAAAGGTAAAGTCTCCATAAAGGCACTTAACTCACCAGTAATCTTATGGGATACACCTAATAATTTTTTAGCAAAATCTGCCTTTAATTGATATAAAGAAAGTTGCAACATAAAAAGCTCTTCGAATACAAGTCTTTTACGTGCTGCAAAGAAACTTTCTGAATTGCTTGGGAAGTGTATTTGGTGAATTGCTTCTGCCTTTGAAACTAAATCATATTGCCTACGAATATTTTCAGGAATTGGATCAACAATCTCCTCCTCCACAGCTTCTAAGCTCTGTAAAATTAGGCTACGAATAACCTTTTGAGAAAGCTTCTGTGTAGCTGCATAAATAGGTGTAATTTTAGCCACTTCACCTATTTTACTCGGATCCGCTACCTTCTGATATTCTGGAGAATCCATCTCCACCTTTCCATATTGTCTTTTGATTTTGCCATACATTAAATAACGTTCTCCTACGGAGAAATTATTTTTCATATAAGCTTGTCCATAGAATGTAACAAAAATACTTCCTGTGGCATCCTTAACACGGAAAGTTACTAAAATATGATTGCCCTTACGTGTTACTTGAGGCGTTGAAGCCACTACAACCAATATATTGATAGGTGTATCAAGTTCCATTTCTGCAAGGGGTGTGATTTTACGCCTATCTTCATATTCTCTTGGATAATGCTCTATCATGTTTTGTAGTGTAAAAATGCCGAGCTTATTAAGTTTACGCCCAACTTGTTCTCCTACACCCTTTAAATTGCTAATTGAATCTTTTAAATGCATACGCCACCTCCTCACTAATTTTTATCTATCAAAATAAATTTTATAACTCACTAAAAAAGCCATTACACTAAAGTTTAGTGTAACAGCTCTTTTACAAGTTATTCTTATTCTGCAGAAATCATGAAGTAGTAAACTGGTTGACCACCTGAATAAAGTTCTACGTCAGCATCTTCGAAAAGTGCCTCTGCCTCTTGTTTAAACTCTTCTGCTACCTCTTCTGTAATGTCTTCGCCATAGTAAATTGTAATAACTTCAGCATCTTCTTTCATTGTTTTTAAAAGATCCTTGAAAGTTTCTTTTAAATCTTTTTTATGCACAAGGATTTTACCTTCAAGCATACCTAAGTATTCCCCTTCGACAATACTTTCACCATCTAAAGAAGTATCTCTTACTGCAATTGTAATTTGAGCTGTTTGAACTTCTTTGATTGCATCTTGCATAGCTTCTAATACTTCATCAATATTTTCATTTCCATCTTGAGCAATCATTGCTGAAATACCTTGTGGAATAGTTGTTGTTGCCACAACTTGAACATTAATATTTTCTTCAATAGCAGCTGCTTGTTGTGCTGCTAAAATAATATTTTTATTATTTGGAAGTACAACAACATTTTTTGCATGACAGTTTTTAACTGCTTCTAAAATATCTTCTGTACTTGGATTCATTGTTTGACCACCTGTAATAACCTGATCTACACCAAGGCTAGACATAATTTCTGCAATGCCTTCACCTGCTGCTACAGATACAAATCCGATTTCTTTTTGTGGTACTTCTTGTTTTGATGCTTCTTCTTCATTGAAGATTGAAGAATGCTGCTCACGCATATTCTCGATTTTTAAGTTATGAAGTGCTCCGAATTCTAAAGCTTTTTGAAGTGCAAGCCCTGGATTATCTGTATGCACATGCACTTTTACATATTCTTCATCAGATACAACTACAATACTATCCCCAATGCTTTCAAGATATGCTTTAAAGTCAGATTCTACATAATTAGCACCTGGATTTTTAGTTGCAATAAACTCTGTACAATAGCCAAAAGTAATATCTTCTGTATTGAAGTTTTTAAGCGCACTAAAAGCTTCATTTGGTTTTGTTCTAACTGGTGCTTTGATTTCTATTTGAAGATCTTCGCTGATAACGCGTGCACCACCTTCTAAAATACAAAGCAACCCTTGTCCACCGGCATCTACTACACCAGCTTCTTTTAATACTGGCAGCATCTCTGGTGTTTTATGAAGTGTCTCATAACCATGCGCAAGTACTTTTTCAATAAAGACTTGGAGATCTGTTGTCTCAAGACTTACTTCTAAAGCTTTTGTTGCTACTTCTCTAGCTACTGTTAAAATAGTTCCTTCTTTTGGTTTCATAACTGCTTTATAAGCAGTATCTACACCTTTTTGGAAGGCATTTGCAAGGACTACTGTATCTACGATTTCACCTGCTTGCGTTGCCTCTGTGATTCCTTTTGAAAAACCACGGATAAGTTGTGAAAGGATAACACCCGAATTTCCACGTGCACCTCTTAATGAACCTGTCGCTGCTGCTTTAGCTACTGCTATCATATCATTACCATCTACAGCCTCTACCTCTTTAGCTGCTGCAAGAATTGTAAGTGACATATTTGTACCTGTATCACCATCTGGTACAGGGAATACGTTCATTTCATTGACCATTTGTTTTTTTTCATCTAAGAGCTGTGCACCTGCAATAAACATGGCCTGAAGCTTACTGGCTTCTATCTTTTCATATTTCACTTTATTTACCTCCTCAAACCCAAAGGTTCTCTTCTACCGAATTTACTCTTTATCTACTCTAACGCCTTCGATAAATACTTTTATACTTTCTACTTCAATGCCTAATGCATCTTTTACTTTATATTTGACTGTACTCATAAGGTTATCAGCCACTGCTGAAATCTTTGTACCATATTCTACGATAATATGAAAATCAATATTTGCTTTATTTTCATTTAAACGTACAGCAATCCCACGAGATAAATTCTCCCCTTTTAAAAGATGTACAAATCCATCTTTTACATTACGAGACGCCATACCTACTATACCATAACATTCCATTGCTGTCATTCCACTAATTTGTGCAATAACTTCTTCATTTATAATAATATTACCATATTCATTTGAAAATTTACTTGGCATATTTATAAACCTCCTAATCTGGCTTTATGCTGTCATATTAAAATTTTTAATAATATTATATCATAACTTGTATATGGATGAAAGGCTTTCTCACTTTTCCTTACCTTAATTTGGTTTTTTAAAAATAATCCTCAAACACTACTTGAATTCTACAATATTATCTGTTACAATAAATCGTGTTATGTCACGGATTAATACAAGGAGGTGTTCAAAATGGCAAAATGCGAAATCTGTTCAAAAGACGTACATTTCGGTATCAAAGTTAGCCACTCTCATAGAAGATCTAACAAAATGTGGAAATCTAACGTAAGAAAAGTTAGAGTTAACCAAAACGGAGCTGTTAAAACAATGAACGTATGTACTCGTTGTTTACGTTCTAACTTAGTATCACGTGCTTAATTTGATAATAAGTTAATATTTCATAAAAATTGGACATCCTTTATGGATGTCCTTTTTTATTATACCCAATTTAATCTTTTTTATACATAAATTGAGTCTAGACCTTAATGTTAAGCTCTAGACTCAATTTATTTTTATCATATATCTTAATCACTTGCTAAAATGATTAGTAATAAGCCTTTTTTTATTTTTATAGATGCCTTGCTACTAATCATATAATTACTTACACCAATTGGACTTCCTGCTGGCAAGATGCCATCTATTAAACTATAAGCTAGTCCTGTCGTATACACACCTTCTACCTTTTCGCTAAAAGGAAGTAAACTCACAAGCTGACCTTCTTTTCCTTTAAGCTCAATTTCATCTTCTATTAAGCAAACTGTATTTTGGTCATTCATAAGTGTAGCTTTTACCCCTTGCTTTAATGCACTATATAATAGATGTACATTTCCCAGGGTATGATCTAGGCGAGAGCCTATTCCTCCCCATATCACAACTTCCGTTGCACCCTTTTCTATAGCATAACGAAGGGCAAGCTCAGTATCTGTTTCATCCTTATGACTCGAGAACTGCTCCATAGGTACGCCTAAATCCTCGAAATACAAAAGATCTATAGGATTTGTGCTATCAAAGTCTCCTACAATAAGGTGAGGGATTAAGTTTAGTTTACGGCAATGCTTCATACCCCCATCCGCACAAATAATATAGTCATATGTATCCCAATTGTTACAAAAACTATAATCGCCATAGGCGCCATTTGTTAGAATTAAAGTCTTCATGCACTATGCCTCGTATTTTTCAAATATTTTCATAAAGGCAGCTGCATTGCCTTCTGCATCTTTGCCATCATAAACTGATGAACCAGCTACGAGCAGATTAGCGCCTGCATCAATAATACTTTCTACATTGGCAAGTGTTACGCCGCCATCTACCTCAATCAGTATTTCTCTATCTTTTGTCATTTCTTTTACTTGTTTAAGCTTTTCTAAAGTATATGGAATGAACTTTTGTCCTCCAAAGCCTGGATTAACTGACATAATAAGGACAAGATCTAAGTCCTCAATAATAGGTTCTAAAAGGCTTACAGGTGTGCCAGGATTAAGTGCTACCCCTGCTTTCATACCTAATTCATGTATACGCTGAATTGTACGGTGTACATGTTTAGTTGCCTCTAAGTGTACTGTTACATAATCAGCTCCTGCTGCTGCAAAGTCAGCTAAATATCTATCAGGCTCCTCAATCATAAGATGCACATCCATAACACCCGTAATGTGCTTACGAAGGCTTTTAGCAATAGGTGCACCTAATGTAATGTTTGGTACAAACTGTCCATCCATTACATCCACATGAATATACGCCGCGCCACCTTTTTGTACTGTTTCAATTTCTCTTTGTAAATTAGCAAAATCTGCTGCTAATATTGAAGGACTTAAATGTATCATTTCCCTACCATCTCCTTGTATCTTTTAGCTGTTTATAATAAGTCATATAACTGTTATAACGTTCCTCAGAAATTTCACCTTCTTCAACTGCAGCTTTCACACTGCAACCTGGTTCATGTGTATGGGTACATCCTGAGAACTTACAAGTTCCCTCATAAGGCTCAAATTCAATAAAATAATGTCTTAAATCTTCTGCCGCAATACCATCTAATTGCAAAGATGTAAAACCTGGTGTATCAAGCACAAATCCACCTACTGTAAGTGGCATAAGCTCTACATGTCTTGTAGTATGTTTTCCACGTTTAATCTTCTCACTTACTTCACCTGTTTCCAAGGTAAAGCCTTCTTCAATGGTATTTAATAATGTTGATTTACCCACCCCAGAAGGTCCTGCAAATACAGTGGTCTTATCTTGAAGTTTTGGCATTAAAATATCTGTATTGAGCTTTTTCTTAGCCGATAAACAAATCACCTCATACCCTACTTTTGTATAGCGGTCAACAATGTACTGATAACTTTCTTTGTTACCTTCATCTATTTTGTTAAGTACTATATAAGGCTTGATGTGTTCTCGTTCAATATGAATTAAAAAGCGATCTAATAAATCTAAGTGAATTTGTGGGTAAGTTACGGAAAACACAACCATTGCCTGATCCACATTTGAAACAGGTGGTCTTATAAGACTATTTGTTCGTGGTAAAATTTCCTCAATTGTTCCTTCCAAGAAGCGATCTGTAGAGTTTTCTTCTTGTTTTAAACTAATCATTACCCTATCACCTATAAGAGGTGTCATATTTTCTTTTCTAAATTTTCCTCTTGCTTTACATTCATAAATGGTCTTGTTAGCTTCTACATAGTAGAAGCCAGCAATTCCTTTAATAATAGTACCCTGTACCATATCATTCTCCTTAATTAAAAATTGATGTTATCCGTGTATGCTGGACTAGTCATATCATCGATATAAACTTCTAATCTACCTGTGCCATGTCCTGTAAGTGTTACAGGTATTGGGAAGTCACCCGCACTCATCTCACCATCTACTACATAAGATGAATTGCCATCTTGAGATGTAAATTTAGCAAGTACACGATAACTCTCTTTACCTTCCATGCCACCTGGTAATGTAATGCCATAAGATATGCTTGTTTCTGTTACTGGTGTTTCTTCAGCTGGTGGTGTATTCGTCTCACCATTGTCAATTGATGGTGTAGGCGTCTGTTCTGGCTCTGGTTCTTTTCCTTTACTGATAACAACAGATATACTTGTACCCTCTTCAACTTCTGAATAAGGTTCAATACTTTGACTAATAATCAGTCCTTCATCTACCTTATCACTATATTCTTCAGATGACTTAGTCACATAAAGCTTGCTGCTTTGTGCTGCTTCTTGTGCTTTATCATATGTTAATTGGACAAAGTTTGGTACTCTTGTTGTTTTTACACTTGAACCAATACTGTATGTTAAAACAACAGTACTACCTTCTTCAACCTCAGTACCTTCATCAATGCTTTGACGAATAATATAATCTTTTTCTACACTATCACTTTCTTCAGGTTCAAAGCGCACTTTAAGATTCATCGCTTTTAATGTGGATTCTGCCACATCACGGCTTAAGCCTTCTACAGAAGGTAACTTCACCATCTTTGTTTCATCTGCGACAGGTGTCTCAGTGGCTTCACTACCTTCTGCTGCTACTTTTACAATGACCGTACTGCGTTTTTTAACCTGTGCATTTTCACCTGGATTTTGTTCGAAAATAATTCCAGGTGCAGCCTCATCTGTCACTTCTTCTTGTACTTCAATTTTAAGTTTTACACTTTTTAAGGTATTTGTAGCTGCTTCTACTGTGCGTCCTTTAACATTAGGTACTGTCACCATATTATTGCTACTTGAAAACGGATTCCATAAAGTAATCGCTAAAATAATCACTACCAGTACAGATAATGTTGCAAGAACTCCTCCGATACTTACAAGTATTTTATATAAATTAGAGACTTCGCCTTCCTCTTCTTCCTCTTTAAAGGTCTGTTTCACCACATCCCCATCTTCATAAATACTGGTTTCATCCACCTCAGCTTTTGATGGTGCTACTGGCATTACTGGTACAACTGGCTTTTCAGATTTTGAAACGAATTCTTCTTGTTCTTTTGCATTACTACGAATAAAAGCAGTTTCTTCTGGTGAAAGTAAGATTGTTTCATCTGAAAAAGTATTTAATTTTACCATGTAACTTGGATCTACAAGTACACGATTCATATCACCTAACATTTCATCTGCATTTTGATAACGTGCATCTTGACGTTTATCCGTTGCTTTTAAAATAATTCCCTCTAGCCCTGGTAAAATACTTGGATTAAATAAAGATGGCTTTGGCATTTCTTCATTAATGTGCTTTAAGGCTATGGAAATATGAGAATCTGCTTCAAAAGGTAATCTTTTTGTTGCCAGTTCAAAAAGAACAATCCCACAAGAATATAAATCACTTGTTTCGTTTACATATTTCCCCTTTGCTTGTTCTGGTGAAAAATAATGTACTGAGCCAATTGCATTATTATTTGCCACAATCGTTGAAGAATCCACTGCTTTAGCAATCCCAAAATCTGTTACCTTTAATACATGATCATTGGTAATTAAAATATTTTGAGGTTTAATATCTCGGTGGATTATCTTTTTGCTATGGGCATGCTTCAGTGCACTTACAATCTGAATCCCTAGTTCTAAAACCTTTTTAGACGAAAAAGGTCCTTCCTCAGCAATAAGTTCCTTTAACGTCTTTCCTTCAATATATTCCATAACAATATAATGAACATCCCTATCACTACCTACATCATAGATTCCTACAATATTAGGGTGTGAGAGGCTAGCCGCAGCAAGGGCTTCTTTCCTAAACTTTGCAACGAATTCATCATCCTTTACAAATTCTTCTCTTAGCTCCTTAATAGCTACATATCGCTGCAATCTATTATCTTTTGCCTTATAGACAATAGACATGCCGCCTGCGCCTATTTTTTCTATAACTTCATAACGCTCTCCTAAGAGAACTCCTGGCATTAGCATTCTTTATTCACCTCGTATTTCTTTGCAATGATAACTGCTATATTATCGATTCCGCCTTTTGTATTCGCTGTGTCAATCAGCTTATTTACAATGTTTTCTATGTCAGTTTCTTCAAGTATAATCTGATGTACTTCTTCATCACTGAGCATGACAGTGAGTCCATCGGAACAAAGTAAAACGTATTCTACCTTATTGATATCATACATCAAAGTATCTACCTTTACCTTTGCATATGTACCAACAGCCCGGGTTATAATGTGTCTTTGTGGATGTTCTTTAATCTCATTTTGTGAAATATACCCTTGTTCCAACATTTCTTGTACCAGAGAATGGTCTGTTGTAGCCTGATAAATTTGCGCATGATTTACTAAATAAAGTCTCGTATCACCTACATGGGCAAGATATAAAATATCATCGATTACTGTCGCCACTGTGAAAGTGGTACCCATTCCTGCATACTCCTCTTTTTCTTTTGCCTTCTCATAAACTGTATGATTGGCATGTCGAATGCCCATTTTCAAAAGAATTGCTACATCTTCTCTTGTTTTTACACCAGTTTGACCATGCGTTCTAATATAGTCACAAAAAGCCTCAATAGCTAGACTACTTGCAGTGCCACCTGCTTTATGACCACCCATCCCATCTGCTACGATATACAAATTTGGTAAAATACCTATAGGTGTATTTGAAACAAAGATACTATCTTCGTTTCTACTCCTCTTTCTACCAATGTCTACTCTGCCAATAGCGTGCATGCTATTCACCTCGCTCTTTCATATATCTACGTCTAAGTTGACCACATGCTGCATCGATATCTGCACCTAATGTTCTACGAAGTGTAGTAGGTACATGATAGCTTTCTAGTATGCGAATAAAGTTCTCAATACTTGACGTCTTACTACTTTCAAAACTTCTTTCTTCAATTTTATTAACAGGAATTAAGTTGACATGACAAAGCATGCCTTTTAGAAGTTTTCCTAAGCTTCTAGCATCTTCTTCTTTGTCATTCTCACCATGAATAAGGGCATATTCAAAAGTAACACGTCGCCCAGTTTTATCAATATAATACTGACAAGCCTCTAATACTTCTTCAATTGTATAACGATAAGCAACTGGCATAATTTGTTTACGCTTCTCATCTGTTGTGGCATGTAAAGATAAAGCCAAGTTAATCTGCATTCCTTTGTCTGCAAGTTCCTTAATCTGAGGCACAAGTCCACATGTTGAGACTGTAATATGACGTTGTCCAATATTTTGACCCATTTCATGATTAATAAGTGTTAAAAAGCGTTCTGTAATTTCAAGATATTCAAGAGGTTCACCGCTTCCCATAATAACAATATTCGAAATACGTTCACCGATATCTTGCTGAATGGCATAGATTTGCCCTACCATTTCACCCGGTGTAAGTGGTCTTACAAGTCCCTCTAAAGTAGAAGCACAGAATTTACATCCCATACGACATCCTACTTGTGAAGAAATACATACCGAATTTCCATGTTTATAACGCATTAAAACACTTTCTATTATATGTGAATCTGGTAGCTCAAACAAGTATTTTATAGTCCCATCTAACTTTGAATGCAATGATTCTACAATACGTAATGGCACTAATGGATAATCTTCATTTAACTTTGTTCTTAAACTAAGTGGTAAATTCTTCATTTCATCATAGCTATTTGCCATTTTTTTATGAAGCCATTCAAAAAGCTGTTTTGCTCTAAACTTACTTTCCCCATAGCTTAAAATAAGTTCTTCTAATTCCTTTAGGTCTTTGCTTCTAATGTCTTTCATCATCTAAATACTCCTCTTTTTTAACCCCGCAATAAAGAATCCATCTGTTCCTGCAAGCTGTGGTAAGATTTGAATCATGCTTCCTTGTCTCACTTCTTTTTGAAGTTTGTTAGGTATAGTATCTACGATTTCATTTAATTCTAAACCAAGCTCCTTTGTCATGAAGTCTACCATTTCTTCGTTTTCTACTTTTGAAATCGTACATGTACTATAGACAAGTGTGCCTTCTGGTTTTAAATATTTTACCGCTTGTGTTAATATAGCACGCTGGATTTGTGCAATATCTTCAATGTCTGTCATTTCTTTATTGTAACGGATATCCGGTTTACGTTTCATAATACCAAGACCTGAACAAGGTGCATCGACTAAAACTCTATCAAATTTGCCAATAAAGTCTTCATTACATACTGTCCCATCTTGAAGTGTTGGTTTAATAATTGTAGCCCCCATACGCTCCGCATTTTTTGCAATAAGCTCTAATTTATGAGGGTGAATATCGCAGCTGATAATCTCACCTTCATTTTTCATAAGCTCTGCCATATGAATAGATTTTCCACCTGGCGCACTACATAAATCTAAAATACGTTCTCCGCTTTGTGGTGCAATTACTTTCCCTACTAGCATAGCACTTTCATCTTGTACAGTCCATAAGCCTTTCTTAAAAGATGACATATTTTGAATGTTATCTACATTTTTAAGATACATAGCTTCTTCTAAAAACTCACCCGGAAGTACTGTTACTCCTTCTTCTTGAAGGCATTTTACAACTTCCTCTTTAGATGCTTTTAAAGTATTTACACGAATGCATACCTGCGCACGTTCATTAAGGGCCTTACAAATCCCTTCTACTTTTTCTGCATCGTAAGCTTTAAGCCATGTTGCAATCATCCACTCTGGAAGTGAATACATCACACTGAAATAATGAAGTGGTTCTTTTTCTTTTGATGGATACTTAATGTTTGCTCTTTCACGATCGATTGTTCGAAGTACACCATTTACAAAGCCTGAAAGCGCCATAAACTTTCTTTTCTTAGCAATTTTTACAGCTTCATTAATAACAGCTGATGCTGGTACCTTATCAAGATGCATGAGCTGATAAACACTCATACGAAAAATCTGTCTAATCAGTGGTTTCATCTTGCGTACTGGTGTTTTTGAAAACTGGTCAATAATATAATCGAGTTGAATCTGATATTTAAGCGTTCCATAAACCACTTCTGTCATAAAACCTTTATCTGGTCCTTGTACATCTTTTAATTCATTTTTTAAAGCAAGTTGTGCATAGCTTTTGTCACGTTCTATTTCAAGGAGCAAGTTTACAATTTGCTCACGTATATTTTTAGTCATAAAAAATTCCTCTCTTACAGATTAAAAGACGCTAAAACAGCGTCTTTTAATCTTTCTTTCTATTACTAGTCATTGTTTCTACTACTAATCATTATTAATCTTAAAAGTGATAAGACTGATGCCATAGCTGCTGCCACATAAGTAAGAGCTGCAGCATCTAATACTTTCTTCGCACCAACAAGTTCATCTGCTGACATAATGCCACTTGCTTCAAGACTTTGAAGTGCACGCTTAGAAGCATTAAACTCTACTGGAAGTGTAACGATAGCAAAAAGTGTAGTTATGGCAAATAAAAGAATACCAATTCCTACTAAAGGTTTTACGCCACCAAGTAATAAACCCACCATTACAAGTGGCACAGAAAGCTGACTTGCAAAGTTTGTCACTGGATAAATGGCATGTCTAAATCTTAAAAAGGCATAATCATTGGCATCCTGAATAGCATGCCCAACTTCATGAGCTGCTACCCCTAAAGCTGCAATAGATGTTTCTCCATAAACAGTTTGTGAAAGGGCAAGTTCTTTATTGATTGGATCATAAAAGTCTGTCATTGAGCCACGTACCGGTTTAATAGGAATAGAGATGTTATTAATGGCAAGGATGCGTCTTGCTGCTTCTTCTCCTGTGTATCCTGATAAGCTTCTTACTTTAGAATATTTCGCAAAAGTTGATTGTACCTTCATACTTGCATATAAAGGGATAATAAGCATAGCAATTGTAATTAAAATGTACATACCATTACTAGAGCCATAATAATACGGATAACCTAACATCCTCTTCACTCCTTATACTATATGCCAAGCACTGTATCGCTTTCAAGGGTATTTCCCTTAATATACTCAGATACTAGCATACGTTTTTTATTCGGCATTTGAATTTCAAGAATACGTAAGCAACTTGTTCCTGTTTGAACAATCATTCCATCCTTATCAACACGTACAATTGTACCTGGCTTCTTATCGGTTGTTTCAGAAATAGGCTCAGCTTGCCATACCTTCATTACATTTCCTTTATAAGAAGTATAACCTGCTGGCCATGGATTTAGACCACGAATCTTTGCATCAATTTTAGATGCTGCTTCTTGCCATTTGATTTCACCTAAGCTCTTATCAATCATGCTTGCATAGGTTGCTTTAGCATCATCTTGTTTTTCACGTTCTTTACCACCAGCTTCGATAAGTGGCAAAGCATCAATAAGTGCTGTCGCTCCTACAATTTTCATCTTATCGTGTAAGCTTGCATAAGTGTCATCTTTTTCAATTGGCATTTCACGTTTAAGAAGCATATCTCCTGTGTCCATACCTTTATCCATATACATAATGGTCACACCTGTTATAGGCTCTTCATCCATAATTGCCCACTGAATAGGTGCAGCCCCTCTGTATTTAGGTAAAAGTGAACCATGGATATTAATACAACCATATTTAGGAATATTTAAGATTGTTTCAGGAAGGATCTGTCCAAATGCTACTACTACTATAATATCTGGGTTTAAAGATAATATGTGGTTATAAAACTCCTCATCCCCTCTAATTTTAACAGGTTGAAGCACTGGTAAATCATGCTTAAGCGCCACTTCTTTAACGGGTGTCACTGTTAAGCTTTTTCCTCTACCTTTTGGTTTATCTGGCTGTGTTACAACAGCACTAATATGATGTCCTTCTGCAATCAATGTTTCAAGTGTTGGTACTGCGAAATCTGGTGTACCCATAAATACTACGTTCATTTAAAAAGCCTCCTTTTATTCGATTAATTAACTTCGAATAAATCACCTTCTACTAAATCAATAAATAATTTACCATTAAGATGATCATTTTCATGAAGCATTGCACGTGCCATAAGCTCTGTACCATCAATCTCAAAAGCATTGCCGTGACGGTCAAATGCACGTAATTTTGCATAATTTGGTCTTCTTACACTACCGTATGTCTTTGGTACGCTCAGACATCCTTCCTCACCAAATTGTTCACCAGATACTTCAATGATTTCTGGGTTGATGAATTCAACTTTCCCTTCCCCAATGTCTACAATAAATACACGTTTTAAAACGCCTACTTGAGGTGCTGCAATCCCTACACCATCTGCCTCATACATTGTTTCGGCCATATCATCTAAAAGTGTCCATAAGCTTTCATCAAATACTTTTACTTCTTTTGATACTTTTCTTAAAAGCTCATCGCTTCCTGTTTCTGTTCTAATTGCTCTAATTGCCATAATAGCCTCCTTATATTCTTTCACATCACATAGATGTTTACTTATAACATTGTTAGGGGATCAATATCCCAACTAATCTTAACATTACCCACTGTTTCTCTTTGATAAAATTTATCTAGACAAAACCTCCCGTAAACTAAAAGGGAACTACGCTCTTCACCAATAATGAGAAGGCGCCATCTATAAACATCCCCTATCTTACTAATCACCGCTACACTTGGTCCTATCACACGAAATTTCATGAGTCCTCGCTCACTATAATGGCGATAATATGCCGTTACTTTATGAGCTGTTTGAATCACCTCATTTTCATTAGGCCCCGTAATGAGGAGTGAAAAAATATGTGTATAGGGTGGGTAACCCATTGTCTTACGATTTAGAAGCTCTTCTTTATAGAATAACTCCTGCTTATTATTTTTAATCACGTCCATGACCATATGTTCAGGGGTATATGTCTGAATAATGACATGTCCTTTCATACTGCCACGTCCTGCTCGTCCCATTGCCTGGGTTAAAAGCTGAAAGGTTCTTTCATTACTTCTAAAATCCTGCATATATAACGACTGGTCCGCTGACAAAATGCCTACCAGTGTCACGCCAGGGAAATCATGGCCTTTTGCAATCATTTGTGTGCCAATAAGAAGATTAAATTCTCTTCGTCTAAAGGCTTCTAGTATTTTTGCGTGACCTTCTTTACCTGTAGTCGTATCTAAATCCATACGTCCTATGCCATACTGATCAAAATGTTCTTTTAAATAAGCTTCTACCTTTTCAGTACCTGTCCCAAAGAAACGAATATACTTAGAACCACACTCAGGGCACACTTCTGGTACCTTTTCAGTCTTCCCGCAATAGTGACATTCTAACGCACCCGTTGACAAATGATAGGTCATTGATACATCACAATGACTACATTTTACCACATGTCCACAACTTCTGCAGTTAATAAATGTAGAATGTCCCCTACGATTAATAAGTAACATGACTTGACCGCCACTTTCAAGTGTCCATTGAACTGCTTCATATAAACGTCTGCTTAAAACACTGTTGTTCCCAGTGGCTAATTCTTGGCGCATATCTACAATTTCCACACTTGGCATTGTTGCACCTGCTATACGCTTTGTAAGCTTTAAAAGTTCATAGTCCCCATTTTCACTATGGTAATAACTTTCCATACTAGGGGTTGCCGTCGCTAAAAGCAGTATACCGCCTTCCATTTCCATCCGTTTTCTTCCAATATCAATGGCATGATACTTAGGTGATGTCTCTGACTTATAGGTGGCCTCATGTGCTTCATCTATTACGATAAGCCCAAGATTTTCAAGCGGCATAAAAATGGCACTACGTGGTCCGATAATAATGGATACTTCACCTTTTTTAGCGCGCATATAGAGTCTTTGACGCTCTTTTGCACCCATACGACTATGACTTAAAGCCACATTGCTTCCAAATCGCTCTCTAAAGCGACTAAGCGTCTGCTGCGTCAGTGCAATCTCAGGTACTAATACTAAGGCATTTTGCCCTCTTTCAATCACATTCTTTATAGCATGAAGAAAAACTTCTGTTTTCCCACTGCCAGTTACACCTTCAAGTAAAACAGTGTGGACTGTATGGGTATGCGATAAGCTTTCTAAATAACTTACAGCATGCGCCTGTTCTTCATTTAACGTTCTAAATGCTTCATAGCGAATAGGTTCTGCCTTATATTCTATCTTTTCTACATATTTTTCAATTATGCCATTTTGAAGCAGCGTTTTAATGGAAGACTTACTCACGCCCGCCACACTTTCTAACACTTTAAGGGGTACTTTCTGCTTTTCCCTTAAATAATCAATAATCTGCTGCTGCTTTAAAAACGTTTTCTTATGGCCATGTGCATTGCAATAGATTTTCACCTTCAAGTCATCATTTGTAAGGGTCACAACTTCCTCGTCTTCTTTCTCCATGGCGATAGGTTCCCCTTTTAGCCCAGGTGGTAAAACAACATCTATCGCTGCTGCATAACTCGTCGCATAATAGCTTACAATAAATTCTACAAGTTCTAGCTGTTTCGAAGATAGAAGCGGCTTTTCATCTATAATCTGCTTTATAGCTTTGATACGAAATTTTGTTTCTTCCCTTGTGTCGCTTAAGGCTAATACATAGCCAACTTGTAAATGATTATGAAATCCAAAAGGCACATAAACTCTTTGCCCTACTTGAATAAAAGGTATCAGGTGCGCAGGAACCTCATAGGTAAACGGTTTATCTATCTCTTCTACTGTTGCAAATTGAATAATAATCTTTGCATAACATGCCGCATCACTTGTCACTGACCTTTCACCTCTTATCTTTTATATCACATATTGAATAAGCCTGCCAACAATTGTATGGCAGACTTATTTAAGTTTTAATTAAACTTCTGTTGACGCAGTAGTCGCATCATTTTGAGCTTCTTCTGTTTCTTCTGTTTCTTCTGTTTCCTCTGGTGCATGGTATTCTTTCATTTTGATTTTACCTGCATAAATTTCATCTACTGCAATAGAAATAGGTTTTTGTTTTTTAAGTAATTCATTAAGTTCTGCTGCTTCTTTTAATTTAGCTGGGTCGATAATTTTTTCACCTGTTTTATCTGCTTCTTTTGTAGCAGCTGCTTGTTCATTAATAATATCAATGATATTTCTAGCTCTTTTAGCTGCTGCAATAACAATTGAATAACGACTTGTAAGTTTAGAGTTTCCTTCCTCATTTAACTTTGTCATAATTTGTGTATAAGATGGTTGTAACATTTTTATTCCTCCTAGTTATTAATAACTCTTTCTATATCAGCCTCGAAGCGAGAACTTCTTAGCTTTTCAGTATAAACAATATGATTAATTTGATCGATAGCATCTGCTAATGTATCGTTAATAACAATATAATCATATTCTTTATACAAAGCTAGCTCTTCTTTTGCACGTCCCATGCGTTTTGCAATGACTTCTTCTGTTTCAGTACCACGTCCGATAAGACGTTTTTCAAGCTCTGTTAAAGAAGGTGGGATAACAAAAATAAAGACAGCATCATCATAAATTTTCTTGATTTGCTGAGCACCTTGTACCTCTATTTCTAGTATAACATCTTTTCCATTTTTTACACCCTCTTCAATAGGTGCTTTTGGTGTACCATAATAATTGCCACAGAAATTCGCATGTTCTAAAAGAGCCTCTTCAGCAATCATATTTTCAAATTCAGCTACTGACTTAAAGTAATAGTGTACACCTTCTTCTTCGCCTTGTCTAGGCATACGTGTTGTGGCTGAAATGGATAACATAAATTGTTCGTTTTTAATGAGCTCTTTTACAATAGTTCCTTTACCTGAACCTGATGGTCCAGATATAACGATTTTTAATCCTTCTTTCATGTTTAACTCCTTTATTCCTTTTGGGTTTCAAGTCTTGTTGCCATAGTTTCTGGTTGCAAAGCTGACAAAATCACCTGGTCATTATCCGTAATAATCACACCTCTTGTCTTGCGCCCTTGGGTCGCATCAATAAGCCTTGCTTCTTCTTTTGCCTGTGCAACTAACCTTTTAATAGGGGCTGAATCTGCTGAAACAATCGCTACAATACGCCTCGTTGCTACAATATTTCCATATCCTATATTAATAAATTGACTCATAGGCTTCACCTACTCAAGATTTTGAACTTGTTCTCTAATTTTTTCAATTTCATTTTTAAGTTCTACTACATTTCTTGTAATTTCATAGTCATTGGCCTTAGAACCCATTGTGTTGACTTCTCGGTTCATCTCTTGCATTAAGAAATCTAATTTACGCCCTACAACGCCTCCCTCATTTAAAATCATACGTAGCTGAGCCGTATGACTTTTAAAACGGGTGATTTCTTCATCAATTGCACATTTGTCTGCAAAAAGTGCTACTTCCATAGCCAGTCTGCTTTGGTCCACACTACTGCCTTCTTCTAAAAGCATCGCGAGTCTATTTTCAAGCTTAGTTTTATAGTTTAAGACAACTTGTGGACTTTGCATCTCAATGCATGCTAAATGTTTTTCTAAAAGTACTGTTTTATTTAAAATATCTGCTTTTAAAGCTTCACCTTCTTTAAGGCGCATACCTAAGAGATCTTTTAGCGCACCTTCTGTGCATCTTAATACTGTACTTTCGATACTTTCTAGGTCACCTGCTTTTTTCTGGATACTCATGATATCATTAATATTCATAAGGTCTTTAAGGGTCAGATTATCTTCTAGCTTCAAAGTATCTCCGAGTTTTCTTAAGCCTTCTATAAACTCTGTTGCAAGTGCCTCATTGACAATGACTTCTAAGTCTTCTTTTGCCATGCTGACATAGCTGATATTGACCTCTATTTTACCCCTTGTCAAACTTGTTTTTAGAAGACTTCTAATCTTATCTTCTATCACACTTAAAGTTTTAGGTAATCTAATATTTAAATCACAGTAACGATGATTAATAGCATTCATCTCTACAATGACTTTTCTTTCATGTTCTTCTATTTCGCATCTACCATAACCGGTCATACTATAAATCATGTTTTTCCCTACTTCCTTCTTTATTTCCAAAGGGATTTTTCCAATAAGGCATACTTGTTGTAGACTTTTGTATTATATTATAACACACCTTCCTTTTATTTTCAAAAAAATTATGCTATACTTTCACCATAATTAAAGGAGGACACAAATTATGGCATTTGACGGCATTGTTCTTGCCACCTTAGTGCAAGAACTTAAAGACACCCTCGTAGGTGGACGAATCGATAAAATTTATCAAATTGAAAAAGATGAACTCTTACTTTCTGTGCGTAATAACAGTAGTGCCTATAAATTACTTTTAACAGCTAATAGCAGCTATCCAAGACTTCACCTTTCAACACTTTCCAAAAACAATGAACTTCAGCCCCCTATGTTTTGCATGATGCTCCGTAAGCATCTAGGGGGTGGACGTATATTAGATATCGTTCAGCCAGACTTTGAACGTATCGTAGAACTTCATATTGAAGCTACTAACGAACTGGGAGATAAAGAAAATAAACGTTTAATCATTGAAATCATGGGACGTCACAGCAATATTATTCTTACCAAAGCTGATGGCACTATTTTAGATAGTATCAAACATATTTCTTTGGATAAAAGTAGCGTACGTGAAGTACTCCCAAATCGTACTTATGTAAGACCTCCAAGTCAAAACAAGCGAAATCCCTTACATGAAAATGTGGCGGATTTCTTAAAGACACTTAAAGAAAAAGAGCTTCCTACTTTTAAAGCCCTTTATATGAGCTATAACGGTTTAAGTCCTGTAGTCAGTCATTCTATCTGTCTAGCTAGCGGTGTATGTGATGACAGTTTAGCAAATACTTTGAGCAATGACGATCTTATGAAACTTTATACCGTATTCCATAATCTCATGGAGAAGCTCCATACTAACAATTTTTCACCTTGCATTTATCTAGATGAGCAAGAACTTCCTATGGACTTTTATACACTGCCACTCAGCATTTATGCACCTTACAAAAAACAAAACTTTGAAACAATCAGTGAGATGCTGGAATACTACTATTTCGAGAAAAACACACGTTTTAATGTTTCTCAAAAAACAGCAGATATTAAAAAACTTGTGCATAACTTCTTAGAACGTAATGTCCGTAAAAAACAAATACAAGAAAAGGCTTTAGATGAGGCAGCTAACAAAGAGCTCTATAAAATTTATGGCGAACTTTTAACGGCTTATGCCCACAGCATTACTGAAGGCAGTGAAAGCTTTACAACTATGAATTACTATGCGGAGCCATATGAAGATATTACAATTCCACTTAACCCGCGCAAAAGTGCTATTCAAAATGCACAAGCTTACTTCAAACTTTACAATAAAGCCAAGCGTACAGAAATTGCAGCTACTGAGCAGCTTGCAATCATTGAAGAAGATATTGCTTATCTTCAATCCGTCCTTCTCTCTCTGGATTTCTTAGAAACAAAAGAAGATATCGCTGAACTTCGTGAAGAGCTTGTAGAAATGGGTTATCTCAAGAAACGTAAAGGCAATAATAAACGTAAGCAAAACAAAAAAACAGTCCCATTTCTTCAATTTAAAGCTTCTTCTGGTCAACTGATTTATGTGGGTAAAAACAATTACCAAAATGATGAACTCACTATGAAGTTTGCTAAAGCTAATGATATGTGGCTCCATATTAAAGCAGGTCCTGGCTCACACGTCATCATTAGAGCTGAAGGCCAAGAAGGTTTCTCAGATGAGACATTACTAGAAGCTGCCACGCTTGCTGCTTACTATAGTAGTGGCAAACAATCTAGCCAAGTTCCTATTGACTATACTTTAAAGAAATTTGTCAAAAAGGTACCCGGCGCAAAACCAGGTATGGTCATTTATACACAATTTAAAACATTATATGTAACACCAACTGAAAGCTTTATTAAAAAGCTCACTCTAGAAGAAAAAAAATAGAAAAATAGGTTGTTACAAAGCAATAACACTGCTTTGTAACAACCTGTTTTTCTTATTAAACTATTCTCCTCTCTCATGAGATCTTTTACTTCTTATGGACAACTTTCCTGATTTTATTTTATTATATGATTTTATTTTTTTATCTTCATTCATTTTACACATTTTTATTATAAATATATATGAAATAATAAATTTTATTAAAACATATAGAAAAATTTGATTTATATTCTTTTTTATGTTAAATTTATTATAGGAATATATTATTGTAAACAGCCTAAAAGCTTATTAAAACGTAATTTATTAAATAAGGAGAGGTGATTGAATGCAAGAAAACAAAAACTTAGAAAACATGGAACTGTTAGAAAAACTGTCTCATTTATGCGAAATGAATAATTTAATTGACCCTGAACTTTTTGCTAAATATTCTGTAAAAAGAGGTCTGAGAGATTTAGATGGTCGCGGTGTACTTGTCGGCCTCACAGAAATTGGCGAAGTTCATTCTTATATTATGGATGAAGGCGAAATCATCCCTGTTCCCGGAAGACTTAGCTACCGTGGCATCAATATTGCCGATATTACGCAAGGCTATTTACAAGATAAACGTTTTGGATTTGAAGAAACAACTTACCTTCTTCTCTTTGGCAAGTTGCCTACGGAAAAAGAACTTGCTGAATTTGAGACCCTTTTAGGTAGTTATCGCAAACTCCCTGATAACTTTGTAAACGATATGATTTTAAATGCTCCTAGTAAGGATATTATGAATTCTATTGCACGTAGTGTGCTAGCCCTCTATAGCTTTGATGAGAAAGCTGATGATATTTCACTTCCTAACGTTCTTAGGCAATGTATTTCTCTTATAGGGTGTTTTCCAACCTTAGCTGTCTATGGCTATCAAGCCCATGCCCATTATCATCAAAATCAAAGTCTCTTTATCCATCCACCACGCCCTGACCTTAGTACAGCAGAAAACATCTTATATATGTTACGACCTGATAGTAAATATACGAAATTAGAAGCAACACTTTTGGATTTAGCACTTATTTTACATGCTGAACATGGTGGCGGTAACAACTCATCTTTCACAACCCACCTTGTCACTTCATCTGGTACAGATACTTACTCTGTTATTGCTGCTGCCCTAGGTTCTTTAAAGGGACCTCGTCATGGTGGCGCTAATATTAAGGTTGTAAAGATGCTAGCAGATATGAAAGAAAAAATCAGCGATTGGTCTGATGATGCTGAAATTGAAAATTACCTAAGCTTAATTCTTAATAAGCAAGCCTTTGATAAATCTGGTCTTATCTATGGTATCGGTCATGCTGTTTATTCAATTTCTGACCCACGTGCAGCTATCTTAAAAACTTATGCAGAAAAGCTTGCTCATGAAAAAGGATTAGAGGATGAGTTTAACTTCTATGCTAAAATTGAAGAACTGGCACCAAAGGTAATTGGTAAAGTACGCAAAATGTATAAAGGCGTAAGTGCCAATGTAGACTTCTACTCAGGCTTTGTGTACTCTATGCTTAACTTACCACTTGAACTTTATACACCAATCTTTGCAATTGCCCGTATCTCCGGTTGGAGTGCTCACCGCCTTGAAGAACTCGTAAACAAAGGTAAAATTATTCGTCCAGCCTATAAGAGCGTGGCACCACTGGCGCCTTATATTCCTCTTCCACTACGTGATGATAACTTAGATACAACTGCCGAAGACGCATTATAAAAAATACAAATAACATAACATCTATATTAAAAAACCTTTAAAAATAGATTTTTACTTTCTATTTTTAAAGGTTTTTACATTTCTCATATTATTATAAATTACTTTCAATCCAACTATAAATATCTTGGTATACTTCTTTATAGTCCAAATCATTTAATATCTCATGACGACTTTCTGGATATAACTTTAATTGCGCCTTCGAAATTCCAAGCGCTTTATATGTATTATATATTTGTGTCACGCCTTTGCCATTATTGCCCACAGGATCTTTATCTCCTGACACAAAAAATATCGGTAAATCTTTTGGTATTTTATTAATATTAGACTTTTTATTGATAAATGAAAAGGTATCAAAAATTGTTTTAAATCCATTTATCGTAAATGAAAATGTACAATATGGGTCACGCATGTAGGCATCTACTGCTTTTTCATTTCGAGAAACCCAATCATTTGGCGTACGATTAGGTGCAAACTTTCTATTATAGCCCCCTAATATAACCTCATTAACAAACTTACTACGATAATCAGTCCCTTTTAAAACCTTTAATGTGGCATATACTATATTTCCCGCGGCAAGTGCAACCTTTGACTGATGTCCAGTTCCCATAATAAGTGCACCATTTATTGCTTCGCCATATGTCATTAAATAACGTCTAATCATGAAAGAACCCATGCTATGCCCTAATACAAAATAAGGTACATTGGGATACTCTTGTTTCATCTTTTTAGTGACTTCATACAAATCATCTACAACTGTTTTACTGCCATCTTCTGCGTCAAAATAACCTAATTCTGATTCACATTTCACTGTCTTTCCATGACCTAAATGGTCATTGCCAACTACTAAAATATTTTTACTTACTAAAAACTTAGCGAAATCATCATAACGCCCAATATGTTCAATCATTCCATGAGAAATCTGTAAAATCCCCTTTACTTCTTCCGGGCGCCAGACCATAGTATGCAATTTATTTTTTCCATTAGTAGATGATATATAATATGTCTCTCTTGTCATCTTCTTCCTCCGCTTAAACATGCTTCATACTTTTTAGCTTTCTACTACTTGTATACCTCCAATAATAATATTAATCATTTCTTCTAAGGCTTCCTCATAGCTTACTTGATACTCTATAAGGACTGGATTCATTAAAAATTGTTCAATTGTTGCTTGTACCATCACCTTTAATACAGGAATACAAATAGGTCTAATCTTATTTTCTGCAATACCTTGCTCAATCAGTGCAATAGTACCGTTCCAATCTGTTTCAAGACGTCTTTTGATTTCCTTATAAGCCTTTGGAAACTTTTCTTTACCTGCATATATTTTTCGCCAATCAATATGGCTATAGCGCTCTGGTAAAACAATTAAAATAGATTTAACTTTTTCTACAATGTCTAACTCTTCATCTGCTAGAATACTTGCTTCACCTGCCTTGATCATATCAAAGCAATAATCAACGGTTTCTATAAATAAAATTTCTTTATCTTTAAATACCTTATATATTGTTTTTTTACTCATAGTAAGTCGTTTTGCCAAATCATCCATTGTAAACTTTACGCCTTTTTCATTAAATTCATCAATTGTTGCTTCCATAATTCTTTCTTTTAATGTCATGTGTAAATCCCTCCATATAGACTTATTGATATAAGGAAAAACAAAATACTTCTTTATTATTTCTATTCTAGCATTATATTTATGTTAATTCAATTTATTTCACTTCTTCCATTATATAAAGCCTTGAACTGAAATCTTGAAACAATCTAATCTCTGTATCATATCCAGTACTAGCAAAACCTTGTTTTAACTTAACACCCATATAATTTAACATGCTACCAGACATGACATAGTCTTCTGTTTCTCCCTCCATCTTTACCACTTTTGCAACAATGTGATGCACAAGTGAATCTTGTTTAATATGAATAGGTGACACTGCATTAATCAAATCCCCAAAGGTTTTGAGATTATATTTTAACTGACGATTTGTAAAATGATAAGTTTTATTGTCATCTAATCCTTTGGTTTTAAACTTACCATAATAACTATTTGGCATCACTTGTGTTTGCAAATACATGCCTAGTGCTGTCTTTTGGTCCGCTGAAACACTCATCCATTTATAACATCCTTTAGTATAATCCGTATCTTCGCCATTTTGTATACGGTAATAAGTTCCAAACTGAAGTACACTGCGATATTTTTTGTAAAGTTCAATTTGTGCCCTCACTGCCTCTTTTTCTTCACTATTCAATTCTCCTATATGACATTCATAACCTAAAATACCAAAGGCCGCTACATTAAAACGTGTTTCAAGAGGCGTGCTGCGTAATGTCTGGTGATTTGGGCATCCTGATACATGTGCGCCTATAACAGACATAGGATAACCATAGCTATACCCCGTTTGAATCTTCGCCCTACAAACTCCATCTGTATTATCACTTGCCCATATTTGCGGCATATAACAAAGCATACCTAGGTCAAAGCGATTGCCCCCAGCTGCACAACCTTCAAATAAGATATGTGGAAATCTTTGTGTTAGCGCCTCTAATATATGGTAAAGCCCTACTGCATAACGATGACAAAATTCTCCTTGCTGATTCGGTCCTAAACTGGCTGAATAATAATCCGAAAAAATACGATTCATATCCCACTTCACATAAGTAATATTGGCGCTTTCAAATACTTTAGACATCGATGTAATAATATACTCTTGCACTACCTCTTGTGTTAAATCTAAAAGCATTTGGTTTCGCCCTTCGGAATGAGGCTTCCCAGGAATTCTAACAGCCCACTCTGGATGCTGCATATAGCATTTGCTTTTTTCACTAATCATCTCTGGCTCTACCCAAATCCCAAATGCCATATCCAATGCATTGATTTTGTCACATAGCCCCTTAAGCCCTTTTGGTAATTTTTTTGTATTAACCTCCCAATCGCCCAAAGAAGTGGTATCATCATTTCTTTCTCCAAACCAGCCATCATCCATAACAAAAAGCTCAATGCCTACTTCTTTTGCTGCCTTTGCCATCTTAACGAGTTTACCTTCATCAAAGTTGAAATACGCAGCTTCCCAACTGTTAATGAGAATTGGGCGCTCTTTATACTGCCAAGCCCCACGTACAATGTGTTTTCTAACAAAGGCATGCATATTCTGACTCATGCCATTATAGCCCTTATTTGAAAAGCTCATCACTGCCTCAGGTGCTTCAAAGCATTCTCCCGACTTTATCTCATACGAAAAGCCTTGCGGATTAATCCCACTTACAAATCGCAATTTGCCAAAGCTATTGGTCTCTACACTACTATAATGGTTACCACTATAAATCAGATTTAGGCCATAACATTCGCCGAAGTCTTCTGATGCTTCCAAACTGCTAATCATTACAAACGGATTACTCCGACTACTTGATGTCCCTGTCATGGCGCTATTTACAATTTTACCTTGATGGCATAAATGATTATAACGATTCATCTCTCTCGCCCACGCCCCACAGAAATTCGTGAACTGATATTCATTATGATCAAAGTCTAACTGGGTACTCATTAAACGCAGTAGTTGTAACTTTTCATCACTTTCATTAATCAGCTTACTGCTTCTTGTAATCACGTCACACTTTTCATAAACACTATAACAAAGTACAAGCTTTAAGTCTTCATTGACATCCCTTAGGATAATTTCTAGACTCATCACCTCATCTTCATTCCCATAAGAAGAAGGCAGTGTGTTAAAAGCTTTTTTCCCTTTATAAATAGAGGCGCTTTCATACAAGAAGTCACTACTTCTACTGCCATCTGCATATATAATTTCTATAAAAGGCTCTCTAATATCCCCTTTGCCAAAAGAAGACATTTCCAGGCAATAATCCTCTAAACCAAGCCAAGGGTACTCTTTCGAGTACCCAATTAAATTGCCTGCATTAAAATGATGCTTTTCACTCACGCCACTGGCATCAGCCAACATATTTACTTTTTGCCCATAATAAAGATGTTCTAGATGCCCCGATGGTAATATTTGAAAGCAATAGGTTGTGCCTTTTGTTTCTAGTATAAATAAATTGCCTTCTTGTCTAATCATTTATTTCAACTCCTTGTTTTAAGTCCCTTGTAATTTGTGTAAGCATTGCTTCATCTAACTTATATTTTTTAACAAAGAAAATAATAGATGCACTAAGTCCTAACATTGGTACAATAATCATTAAGATGCGAAGTCCTAGCAAAGTCTGTGGACTTTGTACTACTGCATCTTTGTTAAGCCCAATAATATCTAGCCCAATCCCTGCAATAAAAACAGAAATTGCAGAAGCAAGTTTTACAACAAATGTTTGAAGCGAAAAAATAACACTTTCATTTCTTTGCTGATGTTTCCACTCCCCATAATCTACTGTATCTGCAAGGAATATGGTTGTTAATACGGTTGCAAGGCCAAACCCTAAGAAAATAATAACAGCTGCACCACAAAGCAGTACGATATTGGTTACATTCAATGAACCTAATACAAATAACAAGGTATATCCCACTAAGGTAGCACCAATGGCACCTACTAGTATTTTCTTACACCCATAACGTTTACGGAGTATAGGAAGCGTCATCATCGCTAAAATTTGCGCAAGTCCCCCTACCGTTCCAAACACACCATAAAGCCCAACATTTCCTATATCGTATTTAAAGAAATAAATAGCTAACTGTTGGGTTAAATAAAGCGATGCATTAAACATAATAATACTTACAACAATAATTAAAGCTTGGTCATTATGTATTAAAGAAGAAAACATCTCTCTCACTGTCACACTTTTTTTATGAATCACTTGCTTTTCTTTCACATTAAATACTGTCACACTTATGGAAATCACAAAGAATACTGCCACAATTGCCGCAAAAATAGCAAAGCCTAAACGTTCATTTTGTTTGCCTAAAAGTGGTACCAACACCATCGTAAGTGCTGTTGGAATAGCATATCCTAGACCTGCACAACTTCTTGCTATCACGGACATATTTTCACGGTCCCCGCCAGACTCAGTAATAGCAGGAATCATTGACCAGTATGGAATATCCATGATTGTATAGGTCATGCCCCATAAAATATATGCAGCCGAAGTATATAGTAAAAGCCCACTGCCTGTTAAACTTTCTGGAACGGCATACATAGCATATAAAATCACAGCATTTAAAATTGTGCCGATAAAAAGCCACGGCCTAAACTTGCCAAACCTGGTATGCGTCTTTTCAACTAAAATCCCCATTACTGGGTCATTAATCGCATCAAAAATCCTAGCTGCCATAAAAAGTACACCAATAAAAGTAGCGCTTATGCCAAGAACTGTATTATAATAATACATTAAAAATCCTGATACAAATGCATACACCATATCTTTTCCTACTGCCCCAGTCCCATAAGCAGCTTTTTCCCTTATTGATAATCCTGCCATACCTTCACCCCTGTTCATTATTGTAAACTTGTTTGCTAGTACATTCTTACATCTTATGCTTTTTTATTTTGCATCGCTAGTTCCACTACCTTATAGGCCCCATCATAAATACCTACTGCTTTATTCATTACAATATTATTACACATACTATTTAAAAGCTGATGATCCGTTAAGAACAAATCTAGCATTTGCAATGTATAGTCAATGCTTTCACATTCAATTGTACCATCGCCAATCTCTGCCGCATGAATAGCGCCCCACATCTCATGCCCACCTACACGTTTAATGAAAAGTTTCGGAATTGGATAAAAAGCAAGTTCACTTGGCTTAGTCACTAATACATCGGTGCTTCGCATTAAAAGGTTAGTTGCATAGACTGCTTCAAAAATATTTTCATGATAAAAGCTATGAATACCCTCTACTCCTCCTGTTAGAGCAGTTTCTGCAAAAGTTTTTGTTTCCATCCAGTTATTAAAATGCGCTGTAGTTTGCGCTTTTAATTCTTTTATTTCGTCACATAACTCATCCCATACATTTTTGTAATCACCTACATTTACATAAAGGGCTGCTTTCTTTGCTTTAATGGCTGGCATTAGGTGTTTAATAATAGCCGCAAAAACTTCTTTTTGTGCACCTGCACCGCCAATTGTTAACAAGAAACGCATCGGTTTATTATTTTGCATACGTTCTACTCTTGCCTTGCAATCTACTTCAATATTACTTACAAGTTCATGGTCAATATAATGCCCCGTATAAGTAATATCCTCTGCTGCCATCGGTTTTAACACCTTATCTTTATCCATGCCGTGTAAGGTACGATACCCTAAATAAGAAGAATAAGTTTGTACAGTATGGATACTACCTTCTGCTAAATGAAGTGCCATTGGCCAGTTATCCGGAATGGCATTCACTACCTGTTTCATCCCTGCATGAAGCGCTGCTTGTGCTGGCCATACGTGAGTTGCAATGACCGGCATCTCCTTAGGTACATTTTTAAATACACTTGTCATAAGCTCTGCATTCTTTTGATCTGCGGCATTGTATGATAACTTTCTAAAACCTTCATAGTTCATTGGTTCCCATACAAAACGGTTAAACAACTTACTTTTTGCCGAAAGTCTTGAGCCCATAGAATATAAATTATTTTGTGCATTAATCACTTTCCCACCGGTTGTTTCTTTATAGCTATTTAAATCCATCCAGTACGGTACATACCCCATAGCATGTGCCGCTGAAGCAATAGCCATAGAAATGCGATAATGACCAAAGCCCATTCGAATATTACCAACAATAACACCTTTTTCCATGTCAAATGGTACTTTTGCATCCTCTGAGGCAATCTCAATATTTTTAACGCCCAATATGTCTCCTATGTAGGGGTTTGTTGTAATTGCTAGTGGATATTTCACATCACTGTCATCCCCAAATTTTTTCATATATTTTGCTTTTGATTTCTCAGCTTTTTTCACCACATGCTGCGGCATTTGATTTCCAAAAATCACTTTTGATTTTGCCATATTATCTACTTCCTTTTTGATTATTTAATTGTACTGTAAATGGGACAACTACTGTTTCAAAGTCATTGCCACTTATTTTCAACTTTCCGCTCCCACATTTTCCTGTGGTTTTTACATACGTGCCCCCCATACCACCTTTTAAGCTCGTATGAGAAGGTCCTATCAAGCTAATCTCACCTACTGTTTCTAAGCAAATGGCTTCGCCGTAAAAGTTTAATACATTGCCATGCTCATCTACAGCACGAATGCGTACACTTGCTACATCATACGTTGTATCTTCAACTAATGCATTGTGATCTACATCTACTTCAAGTCTCACTTTAGTCATAGGCGCCCTCGTTACTGTACGTACTACCTTGCCATCTTTAATTGCTTCAAATCGGTAGCTTACAACTTCTTCGCCCCAGTTCCCAATGTATTTATTGTAAAGTTCCAGCCCTTCTTTAAATGTCATGCCATTACATATCATAAGTTTAAGTGCTCGCAGTTTCTCTTTTAGCGACAAATGACTCATTCCATATTTTGCCCCTGCAAGAAGTACCTTTTTAATCCCTTCACTTTTTCCCTTGCTGTACCCTTCTGCACTTTCCAGCTGACTGCCGATCCAATCATCTATGCAAATCGGTCCATGGGGCATATGTTTAAACGTTGTATCCTCACATAAGTATTCTTTCATAAATACATTATTTTTATAAACACGTATGCTCTCTGCATTGGTAAAAGCATATATCTCACCTAAAATACCGCCTGGCTGCTCCCCTATATTCATGCTACTACTTATTTCTAATACACTTGTTTCATCCTGCTGCGCTGCATAAACATAAGTGGCCATCTTAGGATTACGGAACATATCCATTACACCGTGATAACAAATGCGGTCTCCGCTACCGAAGTCTTGATGAGTATTGTAGTCAAACATACACCAGCCAAAACCACCTGCAATATCCGTTTCTTCATATAAGGTATCTAAAACCCTTGCATGCCTAAGTGCATGTTCAAGGCGATGCGCTTGTGCATCAAAGGCCTTTGTCGGATACATATGTCCATTATATTCTGAAACAAGATAAGGCGCCTTAGTATGGCTTGTCACAGAACGCTTTTTACTGAGTGCCTTATTATGCCCTTCATGAACAAAGTCATTATACGTATAGACATCTTCTAAAAGTTGACTTTTAGTATGGCACCTTACACCACCTGTTTGGCGACTTGGATCTAATTGATGGGCAATTTCATTGGTTTTCTTGTAAAACGCTTCATCATCTCTTGACTCATTAATACGTACGCCCCATAAAACAATGGATGGATGATTACGATATTGCTGTACCATTTCTCTAACATTTTCACAAGCTACTTCCTGCCAACTGCTATCACCTATATGCTGCCAGCCTGGCATCTCAGTAAAAACTAAAAGGCCTAACTCATCACACCTGTTAATAAAATCATGGGATTGCGGATAATGAGAAGTTCTAACCGCATTAACACCTAATTCATTTTTTAGGATATTGGCATCATTGATTTGTGGCATTTTTGGCATAGCATAACCAACATACGGATAACTTTGATGACGATTTAAGCCTCTTAACTTAACCTTTTTATCATTTAAATAAAACCCATCCTGCATGAATTTTGCTTCACGAAAACCAAATTTCACAGTATAAGTATCAAGTAAATGTATGCCTTTAAAAAGCTTTGTTTCTAAAACATATAAATTAGGATTTTCTATATCCCATAAAGCAACATCTGTAACCTTGTAAGCTAAAGTTTGTTCTTGATTTTCTAACAAGGTAGTTCCAAATTCAATCTTTTTACCTGTGGTACAAGATTTAATTTGTGAGATAACATATAACTCTTCTTCCCACTTGTTAAGAGCCACTTGTAGCTTTAATGTTTTTTCTTTCTCTAACACTTTCTCTGTCATAACAAAGATATCTTCAATATGTACCTTGTTTTTAACTTCCAAATAAACTTCACGATAAATGCCACCATAGGTTAAATAATCTACTACATGTCCAAAAGGAGGTATATTTAAACTTTCTCTGGTATCTAGCCTTACAACTAAGCTATTAGTCCCCTTAAAATTTAAATAAGCTGTAATATCTACTGTAAAAGCTGTATAACCACCTTGATGCACAATCACCTTATGCCCATTAATATAAACCTGCGCTTCATGTGCTGCGCCTTCAAAAGTTAAGTGGACAGCTTTTTCTCGCCATGCCTCATTTGCTTTAAAGTCTTTACGATAACCGCAAACTCCTTGATACTCTTTTTCATCAAAATAATGATACGTAAGTTCTTGATTCGTATGTGGGATTCTTACTTTTTCTAAAATATCTACATTAAAGTCTGCTTCTAATAGGCACTTTTCAAACACCTTCATAAAAGACCAGCCATTATTTAAATAAATACGTTCCATTTTTAATCTTTACTCCTATTTCTTCCTATAAGTCTTTTAAAAAATATGCTTATTTTAGCCAAAAGAAACTTATTTAACTTTTTCAGTTTCCTTGATTTTACCACTATTTTTATGTCAATTCAATTAATTTTTAAACAAATAAAAAGTGTTTTATTATACATATTGCACAATAAAACACTTTTTATTATCTATATATTATTCATTTTTGTCATTTATACACACCTATTACAGCTTCTCAGTTTCCATTAGGCTGTTACTGCTTCATCTTTACTTCCAATAATTGCTTCCACAGTTTCCTTAATAATGCTATACGCCTTATCACAATCCGCTTTCGTTGCAATAAGTGGTGGAACCATACGAATTGTATTTTTACCAATAGCCGTAATTAGTAATTTACGGTCAAAACAGCCATGTTTTACATCAAGGGCGATATCCTCATCAAATTCAACACCGACAAGTAAACCTTTGCCCCTTACTTCTTTGACATGTGGTAAATCTTGAAGTTTACTCATAAAATATTCTCCAACTTCTTCTGCATTACCTGCTAAATTACGGTTTAATAATTCTTTGATTTGTGCATAAGATGCTGCACAACAAACTGGATTACCACCATAGGTTGTGCCATGTGAACCAGGTGTAAAAGCTTTAGCCACCTCAGCATTTGCACAAATTGCTGCAATTGGCATACCACCACCCATAGCCTTTGCCATAGACACAATATCTGGTTTCACGCCATAGTGCATATATGCCATTGGTTTACCTGTACGACACCATCCTGTTTGCACCTCATCTAAAAGTAATAAAATTCCTTTCTCATCACAAAACTCACGAATTCCTTTCATAAATTCCATTGTTGCTGGATGAACACCGCCTTCACCTTGTACTGGTTCAAACATAATTGCAATTGTATTTTCATTACAAGCTGCTTTAAAAGCTTCAAGATCATTGTAATCTACATAGGTAAAGCCTGGCACCATAGGTTTAAAGCCAATTTGACAACCGTTATCTGGTTGACCCGTAGCAGACATTGAACCATATGTTCTACCATGAAAACTATTTTTAGCTGTTACAATATGATATTTATGAGGGCCATATTTTTCTACACCGTATTTTCTAGCCATCTTAATCATCGCTTCATTTGCTTCTGTTCCTGTGCTTTGATAAAAAATTTTATCCATGCCAATTGTTTCACAAATTAGTTTAGCAAGAAGTGCTTGTGGAATGGTATATGGATAGTTAAAAGTATGAATAATATCCTCTACTTGGTCTTTAATAGCGGCAACTACTTTTTCATTACAGTTCCCTGCACTATTTACTGCAATTCCACCATAAAAATCTAAGTAAGCTTCGCCTTTTTCATCGTAGAGATACATCCCTTCAGCTGTCTCAGCTATGAAATCAAATCTTTCATAAGTATCAATCATGTATTTGCTTACTAATTCTTTTACCTCTTGTGCTGTTAATCCTGTTTCTGATAATTTCATATTAATCTCCTCCAATAGTTTTATTTTTATTTAAATTTTAAAGTGCTTTGCGATATAAATCCTTAATCTCCTCTAATGTAAACTGCTTAGGATGAATAGCCATACTTACTGCTGAAACTTTTAAACAATTTTCTGCCATCCAATCAATATCTTTTTCTTCAATGCCCTGCGCCCCAAGCGTTGTTTCCAAGTCCAATGCCTTAAGCAGGTTACGAATTTGTAACACACAGTCCATTTCATCCTGTCCGCCAAGCTGTCTTGAAATCATTGCAAATTTCTCTGGTGCTGTCTTAATAGAGGCTTCATATATAATAGGAGTCAAAGCTGCAAGACCTTTGCCATGTACGATATCTTTCAGCCCACTCGCTGGATGTTCCATGCCATGCGCAGCTGTCACACCTGCAGTATTAATCACAATACCGCCTAATGTACTTGCCCAAGTCACCGCTTCAAAGGCTTCCTTATCTTCTGGGTTATTATAAACTGCCACTAAATAGTGCCCTAATAATTTCATCCCCTCAATTGCCATCATCGTCGTCATAGGTTGTGCATTTTTTGAAAGGTACGCCTCCATATTATGACATAAGGCATCAAATCCCACTGAAGCTAAAATTGACTTTGGCATTGTCATCATCAGCTCAGGATCAATAATGGATGCTTTTGCAACAATCGCATTACAGCGTAGCGATTTCTTATCCTTAGTCTCATCATCTGTCACAACAGCGAAGCAATTTCCTTCACTTCCTGTCCCACAGGTAGTTGGCACAAGTACTATGGGAAGTGCCACATCACTTGTTTTCTTGCCATAAATATAATCAAAGAGTTCACCTTCATTCTTTGCCATAAAGGCAATAGCCTTACTTGCATCCATAATGCTACCGCCCCCAAGCCCTACAACCACATCACAATCTTCAGCTTTTGCAACGCTTACGCCCTCAAGTACCGTAGACTTCAAAGGATTTTGACTGACTTGATCAAAAACCACAACTTCCACATCAGCTGCTTCAAGTAGTTTAATTGCCCGATTCAAAAGGCCTGTTTTCTTTGTACTGTTTCTTCCTGTTACAAGAAGTGCCTTCTTTCCATACTTGCTCACTTCTTCTCCCAACTCACCTACTCTTCCTGCCCCAAATAATAAGTTAATCGGTAAGTAATAATTAAACTTCATTCTAACTCCTCCTTCATTTGTTCTATCTATTTAAATTTTTAATGTGACTACTCACTCACTTCTGGCTCTACATAATAAACCATGCGATGTGCTCCAAATTCGCTGCCATATTTAGCCGTTGCATAAGAATATGAAATCGCACCAGCTACAATCCAAAGACCTACAATAATCCACTCTTCCATTACAAGAGCTGATGAAAAGCCTGGAATGACATATAACATAGCCATAAGCCCTGCCAAAATTACTGCTATAATACCAACTGCCTTACCATATCTCACTTTATAAGGTCTTGGCATCTCCGGCTCTTTATATCTTAAGACAACGAATGAAAGCGCAACGAGTACATAGGCGACAACTACACCAAAGCTTCCTGCATCTGTAAGCCATACCATCATAGCTCTTCCAAAGAATGGTGCCACACAAGAGATAATTCCAATCAGTAAAACTGCATTTGTAGGTGTCTTATATGTTGGATGAAGCTTCTTTAAAGGTGCTGGCAACATATGTGATTCAGCAAGTGCATAAATTGCTCTTGAACCGCCCATAAAGAATGAATTCCAGCTTGTTAAAATACCTGCCATCCCCCCTATAATAACTACATTCGCTGCAAGTTTTGAGTTACCGAAGGCTCTCATCATAGCATCAGCCGTTGTAAGTGTAGATGCTTCCATAGACGTTTTATCCATGACCATTGAAACTGCAATAATGATTAATACATACCAAACAACTGCCATTGCAATGGATAAAATCATAATTTTTCCTATCTTTTTAAAAGGTACATTAATTTCTTCTGCTGCTTGTGGAATCACATCAAATCCAACAAACATAAAAGGTGTCATAACGGCTACTTTTAAAATGCCGCCTATACCATTATGAAAAAGTGGTTCCATCGTCTCTACATCACCTGATAAAGCTGATCCTGCCACTAACGCAATTCCTATAGCTGCAATCCCCATTGTCAAAACAGTTTGAAGCACTGCAGCAGGTTTTGCCCCAAAAAAGTTAATTCCTGTAATAATAATAGAAGCAATAATCGCTACTGCAACCCAGCTTGCATAAACATCAAATCCTGCAATCGTATACATATAGCCTTTCAAAAAACCTGGGGCAATGTACTGAATAACCGTTGGAAAAGCACATGCCTCAAAGGCAACAACGCCAACATATCCCAAGATAATTGCCCAAGTACATATAAATGATCCATTCTTTCCAAGCGCTCTATAACTAAATACATGTTCTCCACCACACTGTGGCATTGCTGCTGTGAGTTCTGCATATGTTAAGCCTACGAATAATACCATGATGCCACCGATTGCAAAAGCAATCATTGCACCAATTGTGCCAGCTCCTAGAATCCAATCTCCAGCCATTACAACCCAGCCCCAGCCAATCATAGCGCCAAATGCAATAGCAAAAATATCTTTCTTACTTAAAACGCGGTCAAATTTTGATTCTCCCATTAAAATTCCTCCTTTTGTTTTAATAACTTGAAATCATTGTTATTTGCTTTTTATTTGTAACGCCTTTGTTTCCAAATAAATTAAAAAAGGCGCTTCAGAGAGATTCTCTGAAACGCCTTTGTTCCACTTAAAAATAGCTAATATTTATTTGATACATACACTATAGCACTCATGCGTTATAGTGTCAATAACTTAATTTATTAAATTTATTTTATTTTCATTTTTATTGTATATTTTTCACATTAAACTCATGTGCATCATATGATTTATTAATTTTAATATCGTTATTAGTTCTAAGCTTCCGTATACATATCGTGCACTATAACGCACATTTAAACCCAAAAGAAAAGTACATTTAAACCCAAAAGAAAAGTACATTTAAACCCAAAAGAAAAGTACATTTAACACAAGCTGCTCCTTCGTAGCATTACGATAAATATGTGCCATATCTGTATTTATACGTACAGCATCTGGCGCTTCTATAATGACGTTCCCCTCTTCTGTCTCTAAACAAAGTTTTCCCTTAACCACCGTAATATACTCAATAGTCTTTTCGCCATGTGCACCGCTTTCATAAGCTTTACCCGGTGCGATCTCTATAGTATATACCTCAAAATTCCGTCTTGCTTCATAAGGGAAGTAACAATACACACTATACTGATCCTTCTCTTCCTTAACAGGTACTAACTCTTCTTTTTTGACTGTAAAAATGGGCAAACTCGGTTCCCCTACCAAATCATCAAAGGTCACTCTTAACCCACTTACGATTTTCCCAAGTATACTAATGGTAGGATTAGACTCTCCTCTTTCTATTTGACCTAGCATACTTTTACTTACCCCAGTTTGTTCTGCTACCATCTCTAAACTCATTTTTTTAGCCTTGCGAATACGTTTTAAATTCACCGCTACATTATGGCTTAAGTAATCCATGCTTAAAATCTCCTTTATTCCCACAGATGTTTATTGGCATTCATTTTATACCCCTATTGTAGCATACTGCTTTTATCATGCCTACTAAGCCTTATATACTCTGCATTTATTTTATATATTTTCAATAATTGCAGCTTCAAAAATCTCAAATCCTGCTTCTAATTGGGCATCTGTAATCACAAGTGGCGCAAGAAAACGTACGACATTTCCATAAATACCTGCATTTTCAATAAGCAATCCTTTTTGAGCACAGCTTCCTATCAGTTTACTTACAAATTCAGGGTAAGGCGTCTTACTTTGTTTGTCTTTTACAAACTCAATGCCAATCATGGCACCTAGTCCGCGGACATCCCCTACCACTTCATATTTGTCTTTCCACGTATTAAATCTCTCAAAACATTTCTTGCCAATCTCCTGCGCACGTTCTTCTAAATGATCTCCTTCAATGACTTTAAGTACCTCAAGCCCAGCTGCACAAGCCAAAGCATTTCCACCATAAGTTCCGCCTATAACGCCACCAGGTACACCATCCATTATTTCACGGCTTGCAATAACCGCACTAAGTGGTACACCACCAGCAATAGATTTAGCTGTTGCAATCATATCTGGTGCGCAGCCTGCTTCCTCCCAATATTTAGAGGCAAAAATTTTACCCGTACGACAGAAACCAGTTTGTACTTCATCTGCTATAAGCAAAATCCCATACTGATCGCAAATAGCACGTACAGCTTTGACCCATTCAATAGGTGCAGGAATAAATCCACCTTCACCTTGTAATGGTTCCACAACAATAGCTGCCACATATTCTGCAGGTGAGCAGTTTTCAAAGACCATTTCTAAGCTTTGTACATAATAATCAATAGCTGTCTGTTCACTCATACCTACTGGTTTACGATATAAATAAGGATATTCTGCCCGGTATACCCCCTCTGGAAAAGGTCCCATGCCTACAGCATAAGCTTTTTTAGCTGTCATAGCCATAGTCAGCATAGTACGTCCATGAAAAGCGCCAGAAAATACGATAATATTAGGTCGTTTCGTATAACCCTTGGCAATCTTAACTGCATTTTCATCAGCTTCTGCCCCACTATTGGCAAACATGACTTTTTTCTCATCTCCTCTAATAGGTGCTACAGCTGCCAATTTCTCAGCAAGTGCCACATAACCTTCATGGGTTACAATATTAAACATTCCATGGAAATAGCGATCTGCTTGTGCTTTTACTGCTGCCACTAAATCTGGATGCGTGTGCCCTACATTTAAAACACCTACACCCCCAATCCAATCTAAGAAAATGTTACCATCTACATCTTCTATCATTGCCCCTTCTGCCCGACTCATCACACAAGGATACACACATTTTATTGCATCTGGCACTATATTTTTTCTTCTCTCAATCATTTCAGCCGCTTTAGGACCTGGTAATACTGCTGTTTTAATTTCTGGCAATGCTTCTCTTAACATCTTAAATCCCTCCATTTATGTTCCTAATTATAATAATTATTTTTTGCATAAATAAAGGCGCTTGCAACTTTGCAAACGCCTTTGTTTTTATGAGTCTATTATAATATAACTTTGTCCTTTTACAATATCCAATCAGCCCAACCTATCAGTCGCTTAATTGTGCTAGCTGACTACTGCACTTCTTTTCTTAAGGCATATAAATCATAAATGTATAATGCCGTTTGCACGTTAAAACATTCCTCGCTTATTTCTAACTGTAACTGTAAAATTTCCTTAATCCGGCTCATGCGGTGATTTACTGTATTACGATGCACAAATAATTCTTTTGCCACACGGCTTACACTGCCATCATATTTTAAATATAGACGCAGCGTTTCTATTAGGTCCATCTGATGGATCTGGTCATATATTACCAAAGGTGCCAAATACCGCTCATAGTATCTTTTAAGCACCGCCTCCTGAGACACCGACATTAGGATCTGATACATTCCCATTTCTTCGAAAACTGTTACCTTTTCTTCAAAATACATCCCCTTTTGAAGGGCAGCTCTAGCATTCTTTAAGCTATACATTAAAAGCTGCAAATTTTCTGCCTTACTTCCTATCCCCACATATATTGTTCCCTGCCCGTTTATTTCTTCACATCTGCTTTGCAGCTTATAGGCTAATGACTTAAGGAGCTGTTCTTCTTCTGCTGCAACAATCAACAGGTAATCTCCCTCATATTCTAGCAGACAATAACACGGTACCTTTCGCATCATATATCCAATAGCTTCATTTAAACTTTCATCTGCTACTGCTATGCCATGTAACAATACGCAGTAATAGCTTTGCACCTCTAAAAATCCATTTTGCTCCAATACATTTTTATAGGCACGCATCATATCCGGATGCTCCAAAATTACATGAAAAGCTTCTGAAAGCTCCTGACTTATTCGTTCACTTTGATCAATGCGTTTATAGTAATCCCGGGAAAGTTCCATAATATGTACTTCCCATGGCATTTCAAACAAAGGCAGCTTCTGCAGCTCACAATACTGTCTTACTGGCAAAGAAGCACTTTCTATGTACTTACCTATATTTAAAATAAGTCCACAACATCTTTTTTCTTTAAGCGCCTTAAGAAGCTGTAATAACGCCTCATCCTGCTGAAAAATAAAACCTGTTGTAATAATAAGCTCGCCGCCTTTTAAAAACTCAATATCCTCCAAACTTTCCATACGATAAACCCAGTTTATCATACGCTCTAGTCCAGCTTCTCCTGCTACAAGCTCAAGCTGATACTTTTGCTTTGTCTCCAAGTAAACCTGTTTTAAGCTAATTGCCACGCACTAAAGCCTCCTCTAGAAATTCTCCCAAAATAAGGCTACTCACTAAATGAGGCTTCTTTATAGAAATTAACATCTTATTCTCACCCTTTATACATTTATTTTCACACTAATTGCTGATTTAAGTATGCCTCCATCTCTTTACACTAGTCTAACAGATTGCTACACTAATAATAATCTTGCAACAATCATGCACTTCATCCCATACCACATAATCTTCTATAGTTGGAACGTTCCTCTGTTTAATAATTTTCTTATCGATTAATTCCTCATGAATATACTGCCACGTTTTCCACAAGATTCCTTCAGAAATTTTACCTTCCGCAGTAACCTCAATCCACTTGCTTGCTGGATAAGCATAAAAATCATATCCTTCAATCTTATGGGCTGCCTCAAACCCTACCATATTATCGTTATAACCCTTTTCATCAAACCCAAAACATAAACCTAATGTCACCTTCCCCCTTCCTGCAATTTCTTCCATTTTTGCTATACTACCATTATTCTTCACTATAGCCCATACCCCACCAGGTTGCTCAGTTAACTTTCTGATTCCTACTACGTTAAATGCTTCTTTGAAAACAGTCCTATACCCCATATTTACCTCCATAACACGCTACTTACTGCTTATCTGCTATCACTTTACATGCCTTGTCATAATCCGTCTTATGTACATACACATAATACAGATATCTCGACTCAACTTTTTCATCCAAGCCTTTCAAAATACCTCCCACTCCTGGTTGTACTCGTGAGTTATGCCTACTGACTGCCTTACATTGATACTTAATCGCATGTTGACTCAGTATACTTCGAATATCACTACATCTTTCCATAGAATATCCCATATATACTTCTCTTCTATTCCAAAATGTAATTATTGTCATCACCTTCTATTTATAGGATAGGATGCAATCTGTTTATAACCCTCCGCCCTAAAATTATGATATATCTTTTTAATTATCCTACTCTCTTTTTGAATTGTCTATACTTTCTTTATCCTTAATTTTAATTCCTTTCACGATTTTCTTTTTATTTATATCTCATTTTTATCTAACTTAGAGAGAAACCAACTAAAAACTTAAAATATACATGTACGTAAATTGTTTTCTCCCAATGATTTCACATGACTAAAAATCATGAATAACTAAAATTTATAAATGTGAAATCTATAGAGAAACCAACTAAAAACTTGAAATATACATGTACGTAAGTTGTTTTCTCTCAATGATTTCACATGACTAAAGAGTACGAATAACTAAATTTTATAAATGTGAAATCTATATATGCGCTTTAAAGTTCAAACTATTTATATTTATCTATAAACTACTATTTATACACGTCGATAATAATTATAAAGCATTTAAAATTATGTATTGATAAAGGGGTTTTTCTTATGGACTATTATTCATCTAATTATTCTCGAACAAATAAACTTGTTTTAACATTAGTCTCTCTTATTAACATTGTTTTACCTTTAGGAAACTTTATTGAAGTATTTAACGGAAAGAAACCTTTTATTGTGGCCTTTATCTGTCTGATTCTCACACTTATTAATCTAGGTATGCTTTTTTATCTTTATCATAAAGATCCTAATTCGACTTTATTTAAAGAAGTTAGCTTTTGGGCATTCTTAGTTGTTTATATCTTTTCTCTCTTTTCAACACACAGCACGGGTGTATATATCTACATAGTACCTCATATTTTCTTATACTTCTTATACTTTGATGGAAAATTCATAAAAAGAGTTGTTTCTATTGTCTATGCCCTAAATGTGATACGTGTATTTTGGCTTATTGTCTTTATTAAACAATCTGCACCTAACTATATTACTGATTATTTAGTGCAACTTTTTTCAATGCTTGTACTCTGCCTCATTGCCTATTTAGGCACCAATATTGCTAATCAAATGAATAACGAAAAAATTAAGGCCATTGAATCAAGTCGCCAACAGCAAACAGAGATTTTAAATAGGGTTCTAGAATTAGGTCGTGTATTAGATACGCAATCACAAGAAGTGTATACTGTTGTTTCTAATCTTGAACAATCAAGTAATGTTTTAGCTACTACAATGAATGATATCGCTATCGGCATTGAAACGACTACTCAAAATATCCAAACACAAAGTCAATTAACACAAGATATTCAACATATTATCGTAGATACCTCTAATGCCTCTAAAATAATGACACAAATTTCTTTAAATACAATTCATGCAATCAATAAGGGGAAAGAAATCATTGAAGAACTTGCCAAGCAAACTGTTACTATGAATACAAATAGTGATACAGTATACAATTCAATGCTTGCCCTACAAGAAAAAACACTAGAAATCGAGCGCATCACTTCTGCTATTACAGATATTGCAAATCAAACAAATATACTTTCGCTCAATGCAGCTATTGAAAGTGCCCGCGCAGGAGAAGCAGGCAAAGGCTTTGCTGTTGTGGCAGACGAAGTTCGCAGCCTCTCTACTCAAACAAGTGCCTCAGCTAGTACCATTACTACGATTCTCCATGACCTTCAACTCATGGTGGAAGCTTCCGTGACTGCTATGAAAGACTTTAGAACAACAAACGTTACTCAAAACCAGCTCATTCAAAATACAGCAGCAATCTTTAACAAAACTATTACAAGTATCAATGAAGTTAATCACAACATTGAGCTCGTGTCCGATAAAATCCAAGCTCTTCTTACTTCCAATGACCAAATTGTAAGTAGCATCGAAGAAATTTCTTCAACCAGTGCAACTAACCTTGCAAATATCGAACAAAGCTACACAGCTACTGAAACTAACAATGCACAAATTACACAAACTAAATCTATTGCTCAAACACTTCTACAAACCTCTGAACAAATCAAAAAATACCTCTAAGGGCACAACAAAAAGGATTCAAATTAAATGAAAGATTTATGCTTTCTTCAATTTGAATCCTTTTTATAATTATTTAAATTGTTTTTATCACCACAGCTGATGTGCAACTATTTTTATTGTGTTCACTAACCCTATTCTTTACTTTTTTATACTCACTTACATTAACGCCTGTCCATAAAGCAAATGCTCTAAAAAAAGAGTTTATATCTTGATAACCCAGTAAATAAGCAATATCTTCACTACTTAAATCTGTGTTTTTTAAATAATGTTTTGCAAGTAGTTCTCTTGTATGATTTAACTGCTGTTGAAATGTGGTGTTTTCTTCCTTCAACTTGCGCTGTAATGTTCGCCGACTTAGTCCAAGTTTATGTGCTATATACTCAATACTACTTTCTCCTCCTGCTAACGCCTCCATTAAAGCACTCCTCACTCTTGAAGAAACAGAAGTATCTATTGCCACTTCACTAAGACGTTTTTTCAATTCAGGTTCAAAGTACTCCCACATAGAATCATTCCTAGTTATAAAAGGAATCATCATATCATGTCTTGAGAAGGATATGATATTTTTTGATCCAACCTTAAAATTAGTTTTTAGAAATTCAGCATATACAGAGTTCTTCATCTTTTGCTTTACCATCACTTGTACTGGTATAATGTCTTTCTTAGTCGCACTACGAATAAGATGCACAAGAAAAATAAATTCTGTTCCTACTAAAATTTCTGGTAGCTCTAGTGAATGATTTTCAGAAGCGATTTCTACTGATATAGTTTCCCCAACTTCCTTTACATCAAAAACAACGGTTCCAATCAATGCTTTATATTGTGCTAGTCTTTGAATACAGGTTAATCCATTTTTACTGCAGTATGCTGCAAATACTGGTGGATAAAAGGCCACTATGTTTTCTGCTGTGGCAAGTTTTAATGGTAGATCATCCGCTAATGATAATTCATCAATCGCTTTCATAAAACGATAATATTCCTTATCCGTTATTGTTGGTGTTTTATGACTGAATAAATCATTGGGTAACTCTGCCTTTTTTAGAACCTCCTCAGAAGATATTCCAACAGTACCCAATAGTTCTGCATATTTCCTATCAATGATTAATCGTGACACTCAAACGCTCCTCTCCGTTCATAACTTTTTCTGATAGTCTAAAAACCGTTTGATATCATATTGTTACGCTTGTTACTCTACTTTTATACTGCAAAACCAATTTTTTTATCTTAACCTAAACTTGTTCTATATCAGTATTTAGTCTCCAATTAGATAAACATTTTTACAACCTTATCATAAACTCTATCTCCAAATAGATTCTTCATTAATACCATAGGTTTAGCCATAAAGCCAACAAGATAACGTGTTTTTGGTCTCTTAACTGTAACTGCCTTTCGAATGGTCTTAGCTATTACTGTTGGACTTGAAAGGTGCATTCCAGTATAGTTTCTTACGATTCCATCAGCTACCTTATTTGCTGCTTCTTCATATGCACCACCTTTTGATACTTCTCTTAAATGATTGGCTGCAATAAAACCCCAATCTGTTTTTATTCCACCTGGCTCTACTACGATAACATCAATACCAAATGGCTCCAGTTCCAATCTCAAGCAATCTGAGAAACCTTCTACAGCAAATTTTGTTGCATGATACCATCCGCCAAATCGTGTCCAAATTTTTCCGCCCATTGAAGATACATTAACGATCTTTCCATACCTACGTTCTCTCATCCCAGGTAATACTAGCTGGATTATTCTCGCAAGCCCAAATACATTTACATCAAATTGTCTTTGCGCTTCTTGCATAGGTACATCCTCAATAGCACCATATGAACCATATCCAGCGCAATTAACAAGTACATCAATATGTTTTTCTTTTTGCAGAATCTCATTTATACATTGTTTCATAGACTCTTCACTTGTCACATCTAAAGCAACTGGATAAATCCCATTTTCTAACAATCCTTGCATCTTTTCTATTCTTCTCGCACCTGCATATACCGTAAATCCATTCTTACTAAGTTCAAGAGCCGTTTCCTTTCCAATACCACTTGATGCACCCGTAACTACAGCAATCTTTTTCTCCATATCAATAACCTCCATATGCCTTTACTTATTAGCTGATTATTATTATAGAGTTTTATTCTTTTTTTTGAACATCATTTCGTGCCACTGAATCTGCAATTTATGCCATACATTTTGAATACATCAAAGCTTTTTATAATACCTTAAGAAGCCATAGCCATTGTGACTATATGCCCCCTAATGACTTAAAAAAATTATATAAAAAACTTCAAAAAAAGATAAATTAAATTCTCTATCTGTTATAAAATCTTTATCCTTTCTTTGGACTTTAAGCTGTCTAATTTTAGTCCCTGAAAGAAAATTTTTGTAAGCGTACAATACTCAGACGTATTGTTAAAATAAGATAGCCGTACTAAAATTAGATATATTTACTCTA